>JAENWQ010000092.1 GCA_016649855.1 Actinomycetota bacterium
CCTTCGATCGCCTCATGGTGTGGATGGAGCGCCGGGGATGCGACTAGCAGCAAGGGTCCCCCGGCACCAAATCTCCTAGTTAATGGAACTAGGTGCTCCTGCCGATGGAAGGGGGGTGAGACCTAAAGATTTCCAGGCCGCCTGCTTCAGGAGGCCCCCGTGCGGCGCCTGAGCTGTGCCCTCCTGGGCGCAGCGCTCCTGGGGGCCTTGCTGACCCTGCCCGCGGCGGCCGGCCCGCCGGTCGTCCAGGGCGGGCGGGGCCGGACCGGGCGCCCCGTGAGGGAGTTCATGACCCACGTGCCCGTGAAGCATCCCGCATGGGAGAGGACCGTGCCCACCTCGAGGTTGACCGGCCGGAAGTACGCCGAGGGAGAGGTCGAGGCGGTGGTCGGCCAGGCCCAGGTGCCGGTCCTCCTGACCGAGTTCACCGATAACGCGGCCGATTCCGAAGCCCATCCTCCGTCGGTCTTCCAGCAGCTCCTGTTCGGGAAGGACTCGCCTTTGGGCGCGGGATCTCTGAGGGACTACTACCGGGACATGTCCGGCGGGCTGTTCGACTTCTCCGGGCAGGTGAGCTCGTGGATGACGATGCCGCGGCCCTACCAGGAGTACGTCGGGAGCCGAAACGGCCGTCAGTTCGAAGAGACCAACGCGCGCACCCTAATCCGGGATGCGGTTGAGGCCGCCGATCCCGAGATGGACTACTGCGATTTCGATAGGGACGGTGACGGGCTCGTCGACGCGGTCGTCCTCGTGCATGCAGGGACGGCGGCCGAAGAGACCCGGACTTCGGACGCCCTCTGGTCTCATCAGTCCCGGCTCGTAACCCCCTTCCAGACTGGTGACGTCTGTGACGGACAACCGGTGAGCGTCAGCTACTACATGGTCCAGCCGGAGAAGCATTGGAACGATACGTACGTCGCTCCCGGCGTCCCCGCGGATCTCATCTCGATCGGCGTATTCGCTCACGAGTTCGGACACATCCTCGGTCTGCCGGACCTCTACGACCGCGACTACGACACCTATGGAGGGGTCGGCACCTGGGACCTCATGGCTCAGGGAGCGTGGGGGTTCAACGGCAAGCCGTGGCGCCCGGCACCGATGAGCGCGTGGACCAGGGCGGAGCTCGGTTGGGTCGTCCCTCAGCGGGTGCTCACCGATACCAAGGACGTGTCCTTCACGCCGGTCGACCGGATGGCCGACGGTCCCGCCGGTCGTGTGCACGCGCTCTATCCCGAAGGTGATCCGACCTCGCCGGAATACCTGTTGCTCGAGTTCAGGTCGCCCAGCTGGGTATGGGCGGAAGGGTTCCCGAGTGGTGTCGCCATCTGGCACGTCAACGAAGCGCAGCGAGAGCATGGGAATGACGACCAGGACGCCAGACTCCTCGAACTCGTCCAAGCGGATGGCCTCGATGAGCTCGGTGTCTCGGTTGACTCGGGGTCGCCCTGGGGGGATGCCGGCGATCTGTTCCCGGGGAGCTCGGACCGGATCTACCTCGATGCGAGCGGACAACCACAGGTCCCGTTGCAGACCAACGCCGGATCCCCCCTCGCCGTGCGCAACATCACGATCAAAGGATCACGGGCGACCGCCGACCTCGTGGTGTTCGGGAGAGACGACCCACCCGAGCCTCCGAGGCAACCGACGGAGCCTCGCTCTCGCGTGGCCCCCGACGCGGTTGCGTCGAGACTGCAGGCCAGGCCGGTGGGCCGGGCGTCCGCGCTCGAGGCGCGGGGAGGGGGCGTCGTGCACTTCGCCGCAACCGAGCTTCCCCGAGGAACCTACGGCGTCGCTTACGACCTGGAGTTCCAGGTCCCCGACGCGGATATCTCCCGTCCCGACTTCGAGCTGACCGCACAGAGCGCGGCCTCGGGACGTTTGAGCCTCTATGACTGGGCCACCGGGACATACGTTCCGTTCGGCGGGTTCTTGGTTCGAGCGAGAGGCGGCTCCGTGCGAGTGGCGCTTCCCGATCTGGCTCGCTTTGTCGACGCCGACGGTCGGCTGCTCGTTGGCATCTCTCGCTCCGCAAGAACGTCCTTCGCGCACGTCATCGATCGAGCCGTGATCTCTTTCGACTCTTAGGCGAACCTGCTCGATCGGGTCAGCCGAAGAGGGGCGGGAGCCCCTCGCCTCGTCCGAGCAGGATGAGAACGCCGAGAACGATGCTGAAGACGGCCGCGACCCCCCCGAAGACCGCATAGAGGCGGAAGTTCTTCTCCGCGCTCAGGTACCCCAGGCTCGCGGCTGCGGCGATGATCGTGTTGGTGATGAGCAGCCCGGCGATGAAGGCAAGCAGGACGGCCGTGCCGGCGATCCTGCTGCCGACCCCGGCGGCCGTGAGCAACAGCACCACCTGGGTCGGGGTCTCCGCTCCGATCCCGTGCAACATGCCGATGAAGAACGTGATGGGTGATCCGTAGTCCTCGGCCGGAAGCGCCCCGCGGTGGACGTGCCGGTGACTGTGGCCGACGGTCGTGGCAACCGGTGCGGTCTGAACACCCTCGAGCTCCCGGAACGCGGGATGTTCGTGCGCGTGGCCCGACCCGGTGCCGTGCTCGTGCGGATGCTCGTGCTCGAGTTCGACGGTCTCCATGCGCCGGAACCGCAGGCGCAGGCGTTGCAGCAGCTGATAGAGCATCGTCATCCTGCTGCGATAGCGAAAGTTCCTGCCCTCGTGGATCAAGGAGTACGCGAGGTAGAGGCCGAGCGCCAGGAGCGTGCTCCCCACGATCGGGGTCATGACGTTCCCGACCCCCTCGGGGAGCAGCTCACCGAAGTACACGGCCACCAGCCCGAGGATGAGGATCACCAGCGCGTGTCCGAGGGCATAGACGAGCGCCAGGATCATCGATCGTTTGCGGTCCTTCAGCGTGCCGGTGATGTCGGTGATCGCTGCGATGTGGTCCCAGTCGGCTCCGTGGCGCAGCCCGAAGGTGAAGGCTGTGGCGATCACTCCCCACGCCCACCCCCCTGTGGCGCCGAGGACGAGGTGCTTCATCGGCTGATTGTAGAGACTTCGACTGAGGGACGGATCAGGCCACCTTGTCTACCGACGGAGAGTTCCGGTGATCCTCGATCAGGTCCACGACGGCCTCCTCGATCCGCCCCTGGATCGAGAGGTCGCCGTCGATGTCATCCGTCCCGAGGGCTTCGAGGACCGGGTGGATCGTCCATCCGGTGTTGAAGCGGTCGATCACCCGGGGGTCCACGTACGACTTCCGGCACACGGTGGGTGTGTTCCCGAGGTAGTGCGCCACCTCCTTGATCGCACGCGCCACCGCCCGCTTCTTCGACGTCACCGATGTGGTCGCATGTCCCGAGACGGCGAGGGCGACCGCGGCGAGCACGGTCCCGCTCCAGGTCCTGAAGTCCTTGGCGCTGAAATCCTCTCCGGCGACCGACTTCAGGTACTCGTTGATCTCGGCCGAGCGGACGTCGCACCAGATGCTGCCCTTCTTGTACGCGAGCAGCTCGTCTCCGCCGCCGCGTCTCCTCTTCAGCGTGCGGACGATGTCGGCCACCTCGGGATCGATCAACGACCACAGACGGTGAAGCCCGCCCTTGGCGTTGTAGTCGAAGAGGACGGAATCGTCCGTAACCGTGACGTGCTCCTTCTTGATGGTGGCGAGACCGTAGGTCTCGTGGGCTTGAGCGTAATCCTCGCCGCCGATCCGGAAGAAACCCCGGTCGAGGAGCCGGATCGAGCACGCGAGCACTTTCTCCCGGGAGATCCCGGGCTCGGCCAAGCGTTGGTCGACCTCGACCCTGACCGACGGCAGCACGCGAGCCAGCCGGAGCATGCGGTCGAACTTCTCCTGGTCTCTGCGAACCCGCCAGCGGTCGTGATACAGGTACTGCTTCCTGCCGGCCGCGTCGAGCCCGATCGCCTGGAGATGACCCATGTCGTCGGCACAGACCCAGACCTCTTTCCAGGCGGGGGGGATCGCCAGGGCGGAGATACGGTCGAGTACGAAGTCCTCGTCGACCTTCTCTCCCGTTTCCTGGTCGAAGTACTCGAACCCCCGGCCCCTGCGGCGGCGCTCTATGCCCGGGGCCGAGGGATCGGCCTTCCGAAGACGCGGCATCGATGTCCTTTGTTCGGATGTTCGGATGTTCGGATGACGTAACAGGTCGGTACCCAGGCCTTAGCTTCGGCTAACGAAGGACCGTGGGCAGAGACGGAGAACAGAGGGGTCATGGACTCGAGCAGGAGGGACTTCCTCAGGGCGGCAGGCTTCGTCGGTGCCGCATCCGTGCTCCCGTGGGGCGGGACGAGCCTCGCCCGCGCCGGCATCTCCAGGGCCGAGCTCGAGGCCGTCGCTTCGCTAACGACGCTCGGAAGCACGATCGTCAGGGGGCGCAAGGTCGCCGAGGGGACCACCGGCGCCTACCACCGCCTGAGATGGGGGCTCGGCGAGGGCCACATCACCCGCTCCGAGCTGGCCGGCACGGCCCCGAAGTCCGGGGGTCGCCGTTCGCTTCTGAACTTCGTCCACTTCACCGACATCCACATCGTCGATGCTCAGTCACCGGCCAGGGTCGAGTTCCTCGATCGCTTCGCGGACCCCGGGATGGGGTGCGAGAGCGTCCCGTTCTCATCCGCCCAGCGGCCGCACGAGGTGCTCACGCTCCACGTGCTCGAGGCGATGATCCGGCAGATCCGCAGGATCAGACACAGTCCCATCTCGGGGACGAAGCTCGAGCTGGTCGTGTGCACCGGCGACAACATCGACAACGAGCAGTTCAACGAGCTCCGCTGGTTCATCGACGCGATGGATGGGGGCGGAAAGATCTCCAGCAACTCGGGTGGTGCCTCGTACGAGGGCGTTCAGTCCGCCGAGTGGAACGACCCTGAGTACTGGCACCCGGAGCCCGGCGCCCAAGACAAGTACAAGCAGCGTTACGGGTTCCCCGACTACGAAGGCCTGCTCGAGCGCGCGCTCGAACCGTTCTCCGCTCACGGCGTAAGGCTGCCGTGGTACCAGACGTTCGGGAACCACGACGGTCTGCTGCAGGGGAACGTCGGCAGCAACCCGATCTTCGACGCGCTCGCGGTCGGAAGCCTGAAGCCGGCCGAGCTCTTTCCCGGCGTCAATCCGTGCGACGCGTTCGAGACCTTCAGGAGCAACCCGGCGGCGCTGGCGGGTGCCCCGGCCAGGATGGTGACCGCCGATCCTGACCGGCGTCCGGTCAACCGCCTCGGGTACATCGAAGAGATGTTCAGGTCCACCGGGACTCCCGTGGGGCACGGCTTCACGAATGCCAACCTGGATACCGGCGTGGCGTACTGGCACTCGGACAAGCGCCCCGGCTTCAGGTTCATCGGGCTCGACACGGTCAACCCCGGCGGCTACTCAGAGGGAAGCATCGGTGCCGCGCAGCTGGCGTGGCTCGAAGCTCGCCTGCAGGAGGTCTCGTCCCGGTACTTCGATGCCGCGGGCGGGGAGGTCACGCAGGACGTCGAGGACAAGCTCGTCATCCTCTTCTCCCACCACGGCATCCGCTCTCTCACAAACCCCGCGTCGGAGCCGGACCCCGTCGATCCCACGGAGAACGATCTCCCTCGGGTGCTGGGGGACGAGGTCGAAGCGCTCGTGCACCGGTTCCCCAATGTCATCGCGTGGGTCAGTGGACACACCCACGAGAACTTCATCCAGCCGCGACCGGCCCCGGGTGGGTCGAGGGGGTTCTGGGACATCGGCACAGCGGCGCACATCGACTGGTCGTGCCAGTCCCGGTTGATCGAGGTGTTCGACAACCGCAACGGAACCCTTTCGATCTTCTGCACGATGGTCGACCACGCGGGTCATCCGGTTCCGGGCGGAGGGGGCCGGGTCCTCAACCTCGCCTCGATCGCGCGGGAACTCGCCGCCAACGACTTTCAGTACGGCTTCGCCTCCAAAGGACGGGGTCGCGACGAAGACCGCAACGTCGAGCTCGTGATCGCCGCACCGTTCCATCCGTAAGGCAACCGCTCGGAAACCCTCGCGGCTCCTAGATGACGTTCAGCTCCGGGTGGAGATCTCCCGAGAGGAAGCGCTCGTAGGCGAACTCGCTTACGTCCACGGTCTGGGGGGCCCCTTTCAGGATCTCCTCGGCCATGAGTAGCCCGCAGATCGGTCCGTGCATGAACCCGTGGCCCGAGAACCCGGCCATGACGTGGACGCCGGTCACCTGGGGGACGGGACCGAAGATCGGATGCGCGTCCGGGGTTATCTCGTAGAGGCCGGCCCAGTGGGACAGGACGCCGGCGTCCTCCAGGAGAGGGAGCCTCTCCATCGCCTCACTCAGGTGGACCATCTCCCATTCCGGGTCGACGTCGAGGTTGAATCCGGGGGGCTCATCGGGATTCGATTTCCCCGTGAGCACGCCGGGGCCCTCGGGATGGAAGTAGAGGGCCTCCTTCAGGAACAGCACGAACGGGAAGCCGCTCTGGAGCCCAGGTGTCGCGGTCGTCACCACGATCTGCCGTCGAACGGGCTTGATGGGGATGTCGACGCCCAGCATCCGCCCCAGGTCCGGTGTCCACGCGCCGGTCGCGAGCACGACGGTATCGGTGGCGATGTCTCCGGCGGTCGTGCGGACCTTGTTCACGCTCTCGCCGGACAGCTCGAACCCGGTCACCTCGACGCCTGTGGTGATCGTTGCGCCTAACGCCCGTGCTCCCCCCGCGTACCCGTGGACGACGCTGTTGGGATCGCAGAGGCCGTCTCGTTCGTTGAAGCTTCCCGCCAGCACACCGTCGATGTTCACCTGCGGTATCAGGCCGGCGAGGTCTTCTCGGGCCAGCCATTCGGTGTCCACGCCGAGCTCGTTCTGGAGGGCGACCGCCGCGCGCTGGCCGGGGATGTCTTCCTCGTCGGTCATGAGGAAGAGGTAACCGGTGAAGCGGAGATCGATCTCGTGGCCGGGCTCCTCGGTGAACTTCGAGAGCATCCTGATGCTCTCGATGGAGAGTTTCACGTTGGTGGCCGAGGAGAACTGGTGCCTGATCCCACCAGCGCACTGTCCGGTGGACATCGCCCCGAGCGTGTCCTCTTTCTCGAGCAGGACGACGTTGGTCATCCCCATCTTCGCGAGGTGGTAGGCGGTGCTGGCGCCCATGACGCCCCCACCTACGACGACCGCGTCCGCGCTCTTCGGGAACTCTTTCATCGACTGATACTAGAAGAGGTTTCTTACTCGGTCGTCTGCAGGGTGACCGTGCAGGACGCAAGCCCGCGCTTCTCCAGGTATCGCTGGTGGTAGTCCTCGGCCGGAAAGAACGCGGAGGCCTCGGTGATCTCGGTGACGATCGGACGGCTGCACCGGTCCTGGGAGCGTTCCTTCGAGGCGCGCGCCGCCTTCTCTTGTTCGGGGGAGTGGAAGAAGATCGCCGACCGGTACTGGGCCCCGACGTCCGGGCCCTGGCGGTTGAGCTGGGTCGGGTCGTGGATCTTCCAGAAGAGATCGAGAAGGACGTCGTAGGCGACGACATCCGGATCGAACTCGACCTGGACGACCTCCGCATGCCCGGTGCTCCCGGTGCAGACCTGCTCGTAGCTGGGGTGCTGGAGCGTCCCGCCGAGGTATCCGACGGTGGACCTGGTGACGCCGTCGATCTTCCGGAAATCGGCCTCCACACCCCAGAAACAGCCGGCTCCGAACGTTGCCTTCTCCATCGAAAGTCCTCCTTGGCGTTTCTTGAAAAGCGTATCGGGTTCGGCCCGTTATCTTTCCCTGACAGTAACGAGAGAGGAACCCGTGGCCCACGTCTTGTTCGACAAAGAAGAACTCCAGGGGAGGCAGGCATATTTCCTCATCACGTCTCTGGTTGTCCCACGTCCCATCGCCTGGGTATCGAGCCTGGCGGCCGACGGGACCCTGAACCTCGCCCCCCACAGCTACTTCAACATCATCTCGAGCGGTCCCCCGATCGTGCATTTCACTTCGACGGGCATCAAGGACAGCCTGACGAACGTGAAAGCGACGGGCGAGTTCGTGATCAACATCGTGAACGAACAGATGATGGATCAGATGAACGACACCGCGGCCAACTTCCCTTCCGAGGAGAACGAGTTCGAGTGGGCCGGTGTCGAGACGGCGCCATCGGTCTACGTAGCCCCGCCGCGCGTGGCTCGCGCCCCTGCTGCGCTCGAGTGCAAGTTGAATCAGATCGTGTCGCTCGGTAATGGGAACATGGTCTTCGGCGATGTGGTGGCCATCCACGTAGACGAAGGGGTCATGCACGAGGGGCGGGTCGAGGCCGACCTCCTGAAGCCCCTGGGTCGTCTCGGCGGTTCTAACTACGCCACGGTTGCCGGACACACACTTCGGATCGCCCGTCCTACATGGGACGACATGAAGGAGCGCGGTAAGCAGTAACTCGTCAGATCGCCGAGCCTCAGAGCTCGTGGGCGATGAAGTCCTCGAGCTGGCGGAGGTTGCGGATCTCGACCATCTTGTCGACGTGGACCGCGTATTCGACCGCCGCCGAATCTCCCGTGTCCCAATCGGAGATCGGCTCGGGGTTCAGCCAGTAGACGCGCCGGGCGCGCCGGGCGATCTCCTCGAGCGCCCAGTCCTTGCGGGCGCGGTAGTTGTTGCGCGCGTCTCCGAGGATCAGAACCGTCGACTTCGGCCCGAGGTCCTTCCCGTAGTTCTTGAGGAACTTCTCGAGCGAGGTTCCGTAGTCCGAGTGCCCATCGAGCCACGTCACGTCGGCTTCCGAGTTCATACGCTCGACCGCGGTCACGAAGTCCTCGTGCTCGAAGAGACGAGTGACCTCGTCGATCGTGTCGATGAATGCGAACGAACGAACCCTCGAGAACTGAGCCGAGAGCGCATGGACCAGCATCAGTGCGAACCGCGCGAACCGGGACACGGATCCCGAGATATCGCACAGCACGAAGAGCTCCGGTCGGTGCGGGGCCCGGTGCCGGAACGCGGTGTCGAACGGGACGCCTCCGGTCGATAGCGACCGCCTCACGGTTCTGCGCATGTCGAGACCTCCGCGGTTCGCCCGCCTCCTCTTCATCGCGACCCGGGAGGCGAGCCTCCGCGCCAGAGGTCTGATGGCCCGCCTCAGCTCTTTGATCTCCTCCGAGCTGGCCGATAGGAAGTCGAGGTCCTCCGGGCGAGGCCGCACCGCGTAGCGCGCCACCGCTTCGGCGCCCCTCGACTCCGCCACCCTGCGGCGCGTGTCCCGAAGCACCGCCGCGCGGAAACGTTCGAGCCTCGCCTCGAACTCCTCCCGGCGGAGCCGTTCCTCGAGTGGCGAGCCCCCGGCCGGGTCGCCTCGTCGCATCGCCCGCCCCAGGACGAGGTTCAGTTGCATCGCCTGCAGTACCTGGTACTGGGAGAACCAGTCCCCGGTCGGCGACGAACGGACCCGTCCCAATGCGGCGACCGCGCGCCGTGCCAGC
>JAENWQ010000148.1 GCA_016649855.1 Actinomycetota bacterium
GCGACCACCAGGTTGGCGACCGCGACCACCGAGAGCGCGATCACGACCGTCGCCCTCGTGCCGAGAAGTCTCTTCATCGGAGCGGCGGCGAAGCTGCCGATGAGGGAACCGCCAGCCTCCGCGGCCATCACGTGACCGAACCCGGTCGCGCTGAGCCCCAGGGTGTTCAGAACGAATAGCACCTGGATCGCGAACGTCGCCTGGAGAGCGAGGTTGGTGAGCGAGGCGATCACCGTGAGGTTCCTCAACAGGGTGTGGCTGCGTAGCCAGTCGAGGCCCGTTCTGATGTCGTCGCCCACGGTGGTCGAGGACTTCTCGCGTGGGGTAGAGGTGACCTTGATCCCGGCGAACAACCACGCCGCGAGCACGAAGGTCGCCGCATCCAGCGCGAACGGGACGCTCGCCCAGTGCGCGAACAGCAACGCTCCGAGCGCGGGCCCGGCGAACTCGTTGGTCACGATGATGGCGCCCTCGAGCGCGCCGTTGGCATCCTCGAGACGCTCCTTCGGAACGACCGACGGAAGCATCGCGAAGGACGTGTTGTCCGAGAAAACCTCGCCGATGCCTTGCAGTAAGGCGACGAGATAGAGCGCTGCCAGGCCGCCGATCCCCGTAGCGACGCTGAGGGCCAGCACGCCCATCACCACGCCGCGGGCGATGTTGACGCCGACGATGAGCCGTCTGCGATCGACGCGGTCGACGATCGCTCCCGCGTGAAGGCTGAACAAGAGCCATGGCAGGCGTGTCGCGATCAGCACCCCGGAGATCAACACGGGGTTCCTCGTCAGGAACGCGGCCAGCAGGGGAAGCGCGGTGATCCGGACCCCGTCGCCGACGTTCGATGCGGCGGTCGCACCCCAAAGGCGGAGGAAATCCTTCCCGAGCCGCGGTCGGGAAGGCTCGTCGAGCCGGATGACCTTCGCTACATCTGGCGGACGGGACGCTGAATCAGACGTAGTGTCGGTCTGGACCGAGAGATCGTGGGTGCTTTGGATGTCGCTATCGCTCATGTGTCTCCGTTGGTGAGGTTCGGCGGCCCGGTCTCCGGCCCGGGCCGCGACAGACCTAGCTCCAGGTATTGCTGAGGTTCATGGTGCCTCCTTCGGATCCTCCCAGCCAATAGGACGTATTCAACGTCCCATTTTGAACCGGTTTGAACAACCTTCTGGGCTGATGGTTCCGCGATATAGGCATATCTAGGCATATGGTTCCCGAATGGGGATATCGAGAGCCCCTGGCGGCCTGGAAGGCACCCCCGGCTGGGAACGCGAAGAGGGATGCACAAAGAGGCCGGGGTCGATGACCCCGGCCTCTCCACGATCAGTGGTGCTAGCTCCAAGTCTTTCCGAGCTTGTCCATGGTGCCTCCCTTCGGAGCCTCCCGATTCCGAATCATTACGCCGGACGACCATGTCACTAAGGCACGTTCGCGACAAGAGCCGTACCGGGTGGTTTTATGACTAGTCGCCTATACCTAGTCATTCCAGGAATTGGCAACACTGAGTGCATCACGCCTCATGGTGCTCAAAAACAACAATAGCCACAAGGGTCACACGTGCCACAGGGCGACATGATGCCGGGCGCTCCGGGCGGAGACTTCAGAGAAGCCTCGAGCGCGCCCTATCATGGGGGGCACGCAGTCTCGATTTGGCTGACCCCGAAGACCGTCCAAGAAGATCGAACAACCCGAGAGCGGTGATCTTGCAGTGGCCGAACCAGCGACTCGAACGAACGAAAGCCTCTTGGAGCTGTCCGATGAAGCGCGCGCGAAGGTTCTGTCCTTCCGAGCCGGGCAGCCGGACGAGGAGCGCCTGGCCCTATGGCTCGAGGTGACCGGGGTCGACGGGCTCGAGTTTGTCTACGACATCTTCCTTCAGCCGATCGACGAGGCTGCTCCGGATGACTGGGTCGGTCACCACGACTATCTGAGCGTGGTCGTCCCGGCGGCGAGCATCGAGGACCTGCAGGGCGCCAAGGTGGTCCTCGTCGGGGATCTGGTCGTTGGGACCCTGAAGATCGAGAACCCCAACAGCCCGAGCCCCGCGGTTGGTTCGGCGCACGGCGGGGTCCTCTCGGGAAGCGTCGAAGAGAAGATCACGCAAGTCCTCGAGAATCACATCAACCCTGCGATCGCCTCCCACGGGGGCCGGGCCGATCTCGATCACGTCGAGGGATCGACCGCGTTCCTCAAGCTCAGCGGAGGCTGCCAGGGGTGCGGTGCGGCGAAGGTCACCCTGAGCCAGGGCATCGAGACGGCGCTCCTACAGGCGATCCCCGAGATCACCGAGATCGTCGACGTGACCGATCACGCGAGCGGTACGAACCCGTACTTCCAACCCTCACCCGGCTGAACCGCCGTGGACCGGTGCCGAGATGCCTTACGGACCGCCGTCCTGTCATCTAGAGTTCACGCCTGATGAAGGCGCAGGGCCTTCCCTCAAGGAGGTTGCTATGAGATTCCGCAGGCTGCTTGCTGTTCTGACGGCCGGGGTCCTGCTCTTCGCCGCATGTGCCGAGGAAAAGACCGGGACGGACAACAACGCATCGGGTGGGGGCAGCGGGGAAACCGAGACATGCGACACGGCCGCCCCGCCCGTCATGACCGACGGGGTTCTGACCGTGGGCACGGACCGACCGGCATATCCCCCGTGGTTCGATGGCTCGCCGAAGGACTACTCCGGCTTCGAGGGTGACCTCGCGAAGGAGATCGCGACCCGCATGGACCTGGACATCAAATGGGTCGTCGAGCCGTTCAACAAGTCCTACGCCCCGGGGGCCAAGGATTACGACTTCGACATCAACCAGATCTCGATAACCCCCGCACGTGAAGAGGCCGTCGATTTCTCGGATGGGTACTTCAACAACAACCAGGGTTTCCTCGCTCTCGAGGGTAACGACATCGCAAGCGCGACCACGGTCGAGGAGCTCAAGGACTTCCAGCTCGGCGCTCAGGTCGGAACGACGAGCCTCGCGTTCATCAACGAGGTGATCCAGCCGACCGCCCAGCCCAAGGTCTTCGACACCACGAACGACGTCAAGTCCGCGCTCGAAGCCGGCCAGATCGACGCGCTGGTGACGGACGTGGTCACGACCGTATACCTGCGTGATTTCGAGTTCGACGGATCGACCGTGATCGGTCAGTACCCGACCGAAGAACCGTTCGGGATGCTGTTCGAGACCGATAACCCACTGGTCGATTGCGTGAACCAGGTACTCGCCGAGACCCTGGAGGACGGGACCCTGCAAGGGCTGCAGGACCAGTGGCTCCAGGATTATCTGGGCGTTACAACCATCACCGACTGAGCTCTGGGATAAGTGACTGAAGGGACCGCCCCACCCGACGACTCGGGACGCGGTTCGCGCATGCTGGGGAACCGCGGGGTCCTCGTATCGACCGCGTCGACGATCGTCGTGTTGGGACTCATCGCTCTGGCCATCGCGATGTCCCCGGGAGCCGACATCGTGCGCGAGCGCTTCTTCTCGTGGGAGCACCTGAAGCAGTCGTTCCTCGGGACCGAGACCTCACCGTCGGTCGTCAGCGCGTTCCTGCTGAACATCAGGATCTTCATGACCGCCGAGGTGATCATCCTCGTCCTCGCCCTCGTGATCGCGGTCGTCCGAAGTATCCCGGGACCGGTGTTCTTCCCGCTTCGAGCCATGGCGGTTGCCTACACCGATCTGTTCCGTGGAATCCCGCTGATCCTCGTGCTGTACATGATCGGGTTCGGGGTCCCGGGACTGGGGTTGAAGTACTTCTCGAGCGTGGCGGACGTCACCTACGGGATCGTCGCCCTGGTCCTCGTCTACTCGGCGTACGTCGCGGAGGTGTATCGCGCGGGGATCGATTCCGTTCACGAGAGCCAGGTGGCCGCGGCGCGCTCACTGGGATTGTCCCGGTGGAAGTCGATGAGATTCGTCGTCCTTCCCCAGGCGATCCGTAGGGTCATCCCTCCGTTGCTCAACGACTTCATCGGCTTGCAGAAGGACACAGCGCTCGTCTCGGTGCTGGGTTCGATCGAGGCCGCGCGTGCCGCGCAGATCTACGGGGCCGAGAACTTCAACTACGCGAGCTACGTCGTTGCGGCCGCCCTATTCGTGCTCATGACGATCCCTCTGGCCCGGTTCACCGATCACCTGATCGCGCGCGACCGCCGCAGGCGCGAGGCGGGGTTCGCGCGGTGACTGCTCCCAGCGGTGGCGGCATCCTCGTCGAGGGCGTCCACAAGTCCTTCGGAGACAACCACGTACTGCGCGGGATCGACGTGAAAGTGGACGAGCACGAGGTCGTTTGCTTGATCGGAGCCTCTGGATCGGGCAAGTCAACGTTGCTCAGGTGCATCAATCTCCTCGAGCCCGTCGACTCGGGCCGGATCGTCGTCGGCGGCGAGGAGATCACCGCTCGTCGCGTCGACGTCGACAGGGTGCGGCGGGGGATCGGGATCGTGTTCCAGGCGTTCAACCTCTTCCCGCACATGACCGTGCTGCGCAACATCACGCTTGCGCCGCGCGAGGCTCTCGGGATCGACAAGAAGGCAGCCGAAGAACGTGCCGCGTCGTTGCTCGAGCGCTTCGGTCTGAGCGACAAACGGGACGAGTACCCGGACAGGCTCTCTGGTGGCCAGCAGCAGCGTGTCGCGATCGTGCGGGCTCTGGCGATGCGGCCGAGCATCATGCTTCTCGACGAGGTCACGGGCGCGCTCGACCCGGAACTCGTCGCCGAGGTCCTCCAGGTGATCAGGGAGCTCGCTCATGAGGGGATGACGATGGTCATCGCCACCCACGAGATGGGTTTCGCCCGCGACATCGCGTCGCTCGTCTGCTTCCTCGATCGGGGGGTCGTGGCCGAGGCCGGCCCGCCGGAGCGGATCTTCACCGACCCCCAGGAACCGCGGACCCGCCAGTTCCTCCAGCGCATCATCGCCGCCGGGAGACTCTAGTGAAAGCCGGTAAGGCTGTGCTCTTGTTGGCGGGTGGTTTCGCCGCGGCGCGGGTGCTGCGGCGGAGGAAGCGGGAGGCACCTCCGGGATCGGAGGAGACCGGCGAGATCCTCCGCGGCTCGCGCGTGGCGCGGGCGCTCGATCCGTTCAGCCACCTCGAGATCGGTGCGCCGGTTCCCCCTCCACTGCCGGAGGGACGAGTCGTAACGGTTCCGGGTCGGGGAGAGATGTTCGTCCGCACCGCGGGAGACGGCCCCGGGACCCCGGTTCTCCTCCTCCACGGATGGATGGCGTCGGCCGACCTCAACTGGTACCGGCTGTACGACGAGTTGTCTGGCGAGCGTCCCCTGATCGCCTGCGACCACCGGGGCCACGGCCGTGGCATCCGCTCGCCGCACCGATTCACCCTGGAAGCGTGCGCGGACGACGCGGCCGCGCTGATGGAGGTACTCGAGGTCGAACGCGCGATCGTCGTCGGCTACTCGATGGGCGGACCGATCGCTACCTTGCTTGCCGCGCGTCATCCCGAGAAGGCTGCGGGTCTGGTGCTCGCGGCGACTGCGCTCGAGTGGCACGAGTCGCTCTCCGAGCGCGCCCGGTGGAGGTTGATGGGGCTGCTCTCGGTCATGCTCCGGTGGCAGGCCGGGCGGCTGTTGCTCGCCCACATCATGGGCGACGCCGGAGAGGTCTCCGAAGTGATCCTCGAACACCGCTCGTGGCTCGAGGGAGAGTTCCGCCGCAGTGACCCCACCGATCTTGCCGAAGCAGGCCGCGCTCTCAGCCGTTACGACGGTCGTCCCCAGGTTGCCATGGTGACCTGTCCGGTAGCGGTGGTGATCACGACCTCCGACACACTTGTGGCCCCACGCAAACAGCGAGCGCTGGCCGATGCTTGTGGAGCCGCAGTCTTCGAGTTCGACGGCGACCACGATTCGGCCATCGTCCACAGCGAAGGCTTCGCCAAGGTCACCCAGGAAGCGATCCGTTCGGTGGCAGATCGCAGCCCCTAGCAGGACGTCGCTCTACCGAGCGCCTTGCATGCTTCGTCCATCCGCTCGTCGCTCAGGGTCGTTACGCGCTCGGTGCAGAGGGAGAGCCTTATCGGAGCGACGTTGTCGAAAGTCAAGACGCACTCGGCCGGCATCCCATCGGCGCGATCGAGTGCGACCTCTGTCGGGATGCCTCGGATCGTCGTGGTGACCGGTACCCCAAGCACTTGGTTGAGGTAGGGGATCGCCTCGTCCCGGGTGAGTATGAGGAACGGCCTCCGCTCGGCCCCTGGATGCTCGTACCACCACACCTCACCCCTGGCTACCACGGGTCGTTGCCCTGCCGGCGCTCTTCGGCGTCGAGCCGTTGCAGCAGGTCCGCGGTCGATCGGTCCATGAGCGCGGCCAAGTCTCCCCACTCGTCCGGCGTGGCCGGAGGGATCTTTTGGTAGCCGGCCGCGATCTGAGCTCCGATCTTCAGCTCCTCGGTGGTGGCCAGGTAGTTATCGATGATCTCCCTGATGAGGGCGGATCGGGAGAGGTTTCTGCGCCGAGCGATGCCATCGAGCACGCGGACCAGTCGCTCGTTGAGCTGCACCATGGTCTGGGTTCGCGCCATAGCCCTATGATAGCCCAATTGCTAGGGCGAGCGGCGCTTCAGTTGCGTCAAAGAGGGACGGCTGTTCCGGGCGCGCTGTGCCCTGGTCAGGGCCTGATGAAGCGGGTTCCGTCGGTGTCGTACCAGACCTTGATGTCCCATGGATCCCCGAGTTCCCGCCTTGAAATAGAGACCCCTTCGGCAATCAGCAATCCGCCAGGCTCGACCTCGTGCCACTCCGCGCGGCCTAAGCGCTGCGACCGCGGCCGCCAGTTCTTCTCGTGAGATGAGCAATGACTATGGGCCCGGCGGTGGCAGGGGACCGTGCTCAAGTTCCTCGACCACGTGGCCCTGGTCGTCCAGAGCTTGGATGCCTTTCATTGCCTGGACCCCGGGAAAGTCAGCGACA
>JAENWQ010000244.1 GCA_016649855.1 Actinomycetota bacterium
GGAAGTGGTGGACGCGTTCTATGCCGGCCAGGGCGAAGTGGCGACACAGTTCATGCCGCCGGAGCTGTTCGGCTGGTCGGATTCGGTGACCACCTACGACTTCGATCCCGAGGGAGCGAAGCAGGTCCTCGAAGACGCCGGTTACACCTTGCCGGTCGAGATCGACTTCGCCTTCCCGACCGATGTCTCGCGTCCTTACATGCCAACTCCGCAAGACAACTTCGAGGCGATGGTTGCGAACCTCGAAGAGTGCTGCTTCAAGGTCAACACCGAGTCCGCGACGTGGAGCCCGAACTATCTCGACAACGCCGACAACGGGCGCTACGGCGCGTACCTCCTCGGGTGGACGGGTGACTTCGGTGACCCGGACAACTTCATCGGCACGTTCTTCCAGAGCGAGCAGAAGGCTTGGGGGTTCGACAACCCCGAGATCGTCGGTTGTCTCGATGAGGCTGAGATCGAGACCGATGAGGCCGCTCGCACTGCCAAGTACGAGGAGTGCAACAACCTGATCATGGACTTCCTGCCGGGCATGCCGTACGTGCACACCAAGCCGGGGCTCGCCTTCACGGCGAACATCTCGGGCTACGTGCCGAGCCCGGTTTCGCTCGAGCCGTTCTCTCTAGTAACGGTCGAGTAGGGATCTGAAGACGAGGCGGAGCGGGGCGAGTTCCCCGCTCCGCCTTAGTCTGTTCAGCCGATGCTGAAGTACCGATGCTGAAATACATCGTGAGGCGACTTCTGTTGCTCGTCCCGATCCTCTTCGGGTTGTCGCTTCTCGTCTTCGTGTTCGTCCGGTCGCTGCCAGGGGGCCCGGAGATCGCCCTTCTGGGCGAGCGAGCCACCGAGCAATCCAGTGCCGCGATAAAGAAGGATCTCGGCCTCGATCAGCCCCTCCCGGTGCAGTACGCGCGCTACGTCAAGAACCTCGTGCAGGGCGACTTCGGTTCCAGCGTCATCACGAGGCAGCCGGTGATGACCGAGTTGAAGCAACGGTTCCCGGCGACGGTCGAGCTCGGTCTAACCGCCGTTCTTATCGCCCTGGTCCTCGGGGTCCCGCTGGGATTCCTGGCGGCGAAGAGGTACCAGGGGTTCCTCGATCATGCGAGCCTCGGCGCGTCATTGATCGGGATCAGCTTCCCGATCTTCTTCCTCGCGCTGATCCTCAAGTGGATCTTCGCGGTGAAGCTAGGTTGGTTACCGAGTTTCGGGCGGATCGAAGCAACGATCGACCTCCCTCACCCGACGAACTTCTATCTCCTCGACGCGGTGCTCGATACGAACTGGAAGGCCTTCGTCGATGTTTTGAAGCACCTGGTCCTTCCGGCGATCGCGCTGGCGACGATCCCTCTCGCGATCATCGCCAGGATCACGCGCGCCGCGGTGCTCGAAGTGATGAACGAGGACTACGTGAGGACCGCACGCGCCAAGGGCCTCGACCCGTCCGTGGTCGATCGCCGTCACGTGATGAAGAACGCCATGCTCCCGGTCGTCACGGTTGTCGGGCTACAGACGGGATTGATCCTCACCGGAGCCGTGCTGACCGAGACGGTGTTCGCATGGCCCGGGGTCGGGTCGTGGATGCTCAACGCGATCCGTAACGCCGACTACGCGGTGATCCAGGGCGGGATCCTGTTCTTCGCACTCGTCACGATCTTCTCGAGCCTCGTGGTCGACGTCTCCTACGCGTTCCTCAATCCCAGGATCCGTTACCAATGAGCCGCACTGCATGAGCATCCTCGAGGCCGAAGCGGCCGAGCTCAACATCGAGCAACCCTCCGGGCTGTGGAGGGACGCGTTCGACCGGATGCGGCATAACCCCGGGGCGATCATCGGGTCGATCATCGTCGGTCTCTTCATCGTGCTCGCGCTCTTCGCTCCGGCGGTCGCGCCGCACGGTGCCAACGAGCGGGTCGAGAGTCCGACCGCGACCCCCGAAGGACCGACCTCGGAGTACAAGATGGGGCTCGACAAGCAAGGACGCGACTACATGAGTCGCATCATCCACGGGACCCGGTTGTCGCTCTTGGTGGGCGTCGTGTCCGTCGCCGTCGGGCTGTCCCTCGGGCTCCTGTTCGGAGCGATGGCTGGGTACTTCGGCGGATGGTTGGACTCGTTGATCATGCGCGTGATGGACATCCTCCTGGCCTTTCCGGGTTTCCTCTTAGCCATCGGTCTCGTGACGGCCCTCGGGCCGGGGCTGTGGCAGATCATGATCGCGGTCGGCATCACGAACGTTCCGCAGTTCGCGCGCGTGCTCAGGAGTTCTGTGATCGCGCAACGTGAATCCGACTACGTCCTCGCGGCGCGGTCGCTTGGAGCGAGGGGAAGGCGCTTGTTGCTACGTCATGTCCTTCCCAACAGTCTCGCTCCCGTGATCGTGCAGGCGACGCTCGCCATGGCCACTGCGATCATCGATGTTGCCGGTCTCAGCTACGTCGGCCTTGGTCCGAACGACCCGAGCCTGCCCGAGTGGGGCAAGATGCTCGCCGATTCGGCCGCCCGGCTGGAGACCGGTACCCACCTGGTCCTGTTCCCCGGGTTCGCGATCGTGATCAGTGTCCTGGGCCTCAACCTGATCGGCGACGGTCTCCGCGAGGCCCTAGACCCGAGGTTGAAATCCTGATGTCCCTTCTCTCCGTGCGGGACCTCGAGGTGCGTTTCTCGACGCGCAAGTCGACCATCTACGCGGTTAACCGGATCAGCTTCGACCTCGAGCCCGGCGAGACGCTGGGCATCGTGGGCGAGTCCGGCTGCGGCAAATCGGTGTCGGCGCTGGCGATGCTCGGCATCTTGCCCAAGGCGGGCCGCGCTGTGGGAGGGAACGTCGACTTCCAGGGTGTCGATCTCCTCAAGCTACCGGATCAGAAGCTGAGGCAGATCCGCGGCAAGGACATCGCGATGATCTTCCAGGACCCGATGACGTCGCTGAATCCGGTCCTGACCGTCGGGCGACAGATCACCGAGACGCTCGAGAAGCACCTCGACATGGATAAGGA
>JAENWQ010000227.1 GCA_016649855.1 Actinomycetota bacterium
CTGATCTGGATCGTGCTGTCCACCACCCGAACCATCCGGCGAGAGGCCGAACGGGCCTGAAGCGGCCTTCCTTCGTGAAGAGGAGGGCGGGAGAAAGGAACAAGGATGATGAAAAGGAACCTGAGGCTGCTGATCCGATGGTCCGCCCTCGCCTCTGCGACCCTTCTCCTCTTCACCTCTTGTGCCGGTTCGCTCGATGAGGGGGCATCGACCACCGGTGATGATCGTCCTTTGGCGCAGGCTCAGGACGAGACGGAAGAGACCGAGCCTGCCGCCGACTATGCCGGTAGCGTCCAGCTCGAGCCATCTCATGGTCCGGCCGGCACCGAGGTGACGTTCCTCGGCAAGGGATTGCCGGAGGCGCAGAGCTTCGACATCAAGTGGTCCACCGCCGAATGCAGCTGGGACCTCCAGGGGGAGGCCGAAGAGGAGTACCACGGGCGACTGTGTACCGAGAAAGAGGTGCTCCTCGCCGAGGCTGAGACCGACGCAGGGGGAGGCCTCGAGATGTCCTTCGAGGTGCCCGAGGATTTCGGTTTCGCGCATGATGTTTCAGTCGTCGACTCCGAAGGAGTCGTGCGGAACAAGGCATCCTTCAACGTCGACGTGCAGGTTTCCGCCACTCCCTCGCGTGGTCCGGTGGGCACCCCCGTGACGATCGAGGTCACGGGGATGGGGTGGCAGCCGCTGGAGAACAGCCGCACCGTCATATGGGACAACAGCTACGTGGGCTGGATGTCGTCCGTGACGACCCGGGGCACGGGCCGGGCCGTCATCCCGGCCGTGGGCCCGCTGGGGAAGCACCGTATCCAGATCGCTCGAGGCGCCTACACGTTCCCGTACCTCAACCCCGCACAATCACCGCGCCCCGACATCCCGGTGTTCGATCGCATCTTCACCGTCACCGGCGGCGACCCCGTGTTGCCGGCCGGGCTGGGTCGACAGACGCCCGAGGTGGTCCGGGCTGCCGCCGAGGCTGCCGCCGCGACGGTGCCGACGATCGCAACGGATGTCGTCTCCGGTCCGGTGGGAACTTCGTTCAAGATCGTGGGGGCCGGATTCGAGCCCGGAGATACGGTGAACCTCGATTGGTACCGCATCGTTGGAAACCGTGTGAGCGGCCAGGGATGGGACGAAGAGAGTGTCTCCCTCGGAGAGATCGCCGTCGGGGATGACGGCACCTTCGAGTTCCCGTCCGAGATCCCGGGCGACGTGGGCGGGCCGCATCGCGTCGAAGCCGGCGTCGGGGGCCAGGGGATCGCGGAGACCACGGTGATGATCACACCGTCGGCCATTCGGCCCCAGCCCTCCTCTGGACCGTGGGGAACGGACTTCGAGATCCGCGTCCGAGGGGTCGGTTGGACCGAGACCGCCAACATCTATACGTTCGTCTACGACAACGCATACCTGGGATACGTCTGCGGATTCAACAGCCAGGGCGACGTGACGATACCGATACGCGCCACCGGCGCACCGGGGTGGCACTTCATCGATCTCTATCCCGCGATCTACAAAGGCGAGGAGACGCCCGGACAAGAGAACTTCCGGATCCCGCAGCTGACGGCTCTCGACGATCATCCGGGGGAGGATCTACCGATCTTCCACTTCGCGTTCCTGATCACGGATTGAGACAAGCTTCGCCGGTCTGAGCGTCGTCACCGGGTTGCATCCCGAGCAGGCAGAGGCCGCAGAGAGCCAGAGCGCCAGAGCGCATGTTGCACTCCGATCCCCCGATGTCGTGTTGCTCGACATATTTCTGCCGGGGGCGTCGGGCCTGGACGGCCTGCGGACGCTCCGGCAGGAGTTCCCTTCCGTGCCGGTCGTGATGTTGACGATGAGCGACGATCCCGAGTATGTGGAGGAGGCCGTGCGCTCCGGAGCGGTGGGTTACCTGGTCAAGAACGCCCCCCGCGATGAGGTGATCAAGGCCGTTCGCGCCGCAGCAGAAGGCGGCGCCTATATCCAGGCGGAGGTAACCCGTCCTCTGTTGGTGCGTTTCGCCAGAGAGGCGCGCTCCGCCCGAACGGACGGCCCGACGCTCTCGCCCCGGGAGCGTGACGTCATCGCCCTCGTTGCCCAGGGAGCGGCCAACAAGCAGATCGGCGTCAGACTGTCCATAAGCGAGGCCACCGTCAAGAGCTACCTCCAGAACGTGTTCGAGAAGCTCGGTGCCGCCGATCGGGCGCAGGCCGTTGCGATCGCACTGCGTGCCAGATTGATCGACTGACCCTACGGATGGTGGGGTCGGTCCCGGTATCCATGTGACTCCTGGCCCTTCTATCGGCCGTATGGCCCATCTGGGCGCGGGCTGGGCATGATGTTGTTCGACCTACTCTGTCGTGCAATGGGAGGGATCAGGATGGCCAGGACGATGGTGCCCGCTTCAGGGGTCGCGGACGGCCTCAGGAGGATCGATGCCAAGCTCGCAGACATAGAGCGAGCCCTCGACGGACCCGACTTGATCCGTGCCGGTGCCGAAACGAGATGGCTGCGCAACCGTTTGACCGCCATGTGCGCAGCGTTGGACCTTCGCGAGTCGATAAGTACGTCGAAGTAGTTCGGAGCGGTCGTACCGGCGCCAGGGGGTCAAGCCTGGAGGAATCCGTGGATTGACCGACCGAGCTCTATCGGGAAACAGCGCGATCCCTATGCCGGGACCAGCGGACTTCGCGCGGCTCGCGACGGATACGACATCACCGGGTCGTGCTCGGCCCCCGGTTCTTCGGGCGTGGGGTGACATCCAGAGCTTCTCATTCGACGACCCGGAGCGCCGCGGGGACGTCCATGCGGCGAAGCCTCCTGACCAGCGATAGTGAACAGATCGACGACTCATCCGTTCGATGTAAGTCGGCCTGACCACCCGGCTGGATCAACCGCAAGGATCAGTCCTATATGCCCTTCTTCCTCCCACCAGACGTGACCGGTGCGGACCTCCCGGCGGTCGCCGACGCCCTCCTTTCACTTGGGGAGTGATGCTTTGGGCCGCGTTCGAGCCCGGTACCTCACCGGCTTTCACAGCGCGGCTGGTGTGCGATACCGGGACGCCGAGGAGAAACGGGCGAGGATCGGCGGCCGGCGTCGCAGGGAACCTCTACGGTCGTGACGTCCGGGTCTCTACGACGCCGCGATCTGCCGGGCGAAGCTGAGCGACAGCGCCATGATCGAGAGCTGCGGGTTCACGTGCGGACTGCTGGGCAGCGTCGCGGCATCTGCGACCCACACCCCGTCGGATCCTCGCAGCCGTCCGGTGGGATCGACCGGGTAGCGCTCCGGGTCGGAACCCGCACGCGCCGTCCCGTTGGGGTGGAAGGCCGCGAGGTGAAGGTGTCTGGGTGCGAGTGACTCGACCGCGGCATCCAACTCCTCGACGGTTGCGGCTCTCGGGGCGGCGGTGATCCCGGTCAGTACCTCGACGGCTCCGGCCGCGAACATGATGCGCCCCATCGCCCGCAGCGCTTTGCGTAGCCGTGCGGCCTCGTCTGTGTGCAGGGAGTAGAAGACGGTGGCGCGCCGCCGTCCCACCACGCGCCCCGAAGGGGCGTCCGCCACCATCGCTCCGATGGAGGCGAGATGGCCGGCGCGTGCAAGCTCCCCGAGCAGTTCGGGGCCGAAACCGGGAAGCGCCA
>JAENWQ010000171.1 GCA_016649855.1 Actinomycetota bacterium
CGCGGCGGCGGACGCCCTGGTCTCCGGAACGGTGTCCCCGGAGGATCTGATCGGCCGGCTGGACCCGGCGGAGGCGCTCGAGGCCCAAGAGCTCGTTGCACGGTTCCGTTCCCAGGTCGAGATGCTCGCCGCCGCCGGTGGCGACGAGCGATCCGAGGTCGTTCGTCCGGACATCATCTCGGCCACCGACTTCGCCAGGGTCGCGGCCGGCCGCATGTCGATCGAGGACCTGGCACGCACCCGTCTCGAGAAGCCCACCGACCAGCGTTACCTCGGCACCGAGATACACCGGCTGATCGAGGAGCGGAGCTTCGAGTCCGCCGAGGGCGAAGATCCCGGGTCTTTCTTCACGACGTTCCCGGACGAGACCGAGCTCGACGAGCCCGCCGAGCCGGAGGAGCGCGCCGCGCTCGAGGCCAAGTTGTCGCACTGGGATTCACTCGGCTACAGCGATCGCGTCCTCGCGCGACTCCCGTCCGGTCAGCCCATGGTCGAGCTCCCGTTCGCCTTGCGGCGCGACGGGACCATCATCAGGGGTCGGATCGATGCCGTGTTCGAGTCCGGGGACGGCGGCCTCGAGATCGTCGACTGGAAGTCGGGACAGCGATTCGAGGTCGACGGCCCCGATCAGCTCGGCATCTACGCCGAAGCGATCGACGCGATCGGGCTTGTCCCGGAGGGGGCCGAGGTACGGCTCACGTACGCGTTCCTCGACGGCGCACCGCCCTTGAGCAGGATCTGGGAGCGCTCCGGCTCCACCGGTTAGGGCTGCGATTCAGAGCGCGGTCGGGCCCCCATCTCGACGAGATCGAGGACGCGCTGGATATCGGACGCGGTGAGGGCTCCGACCAGACGGCCCTCGTCGAACACGAGCGCTCGTCCCGCACCCGCTCCGGTCATGCGCTCGAGCACTCCGGTGATCGGGTCGGACGGCTCACAGGTGACGATCCGTCCTATCGGCACGGAGATCCGGTCGGTGCGCGTCGAAGCACGCTCTTCGACCGGCACGCGCTTGATCGCATCGACGCCGACCACCCCGCTGATGGTTCCGTCGAACGACATAACCGCGAATTGCGAGTCATGGTGTTGCCTCGCGTAATCGTCGAGGAACGTATCGAGCGTGACCCAACCCGGGACGGCCGTCGGCGCCGACGACATGGCGTCTCCCACCGTGAGACCAGCGAGAGCGTCCCGGGTAACGATCACCTGTTCCTCGGCCGTCGCGGCGTTAAGAAGGAAGTACCCGAGGAACGCGATCCAGATGCCGTCGAACGATTGCCGGACCGCGAACTCGAGTATCCCCACCGAGATCATGAGGAAGCCGAAGGTCCGGCCCGTGCGCGCCGCCCAGCGCGTCGCTTTGGTCTTCCCCTTCCAGCGCCACAGTAGTGCTCGGAAGACGCGGCCCCCGTCGAGGGGGAACGCGGGGAGCATGTTGAAAACGGCCAGCATCGCGTTGATCCGCCACAGCCATGCCACGATCCCGACGAGCAGCCCGGACGAACCGGAGGCTTCGAGGAGCGCGGAGATCCCCGCGAACGCACCGGCGAGGGCGACGCTGACAAGGGGCCCCGCGATCGCGATCTTGAGCTCATCCCAGGCCGTCTTCGGGTCTCCCTTCAGCTTGGCGACCCCGCCGAACAACCACAGGGTGATGCCTTCGACCTCGACCCCGCGGGTGCGTGCGACCAGTGCGTGTCCCATCTCGTGCGCCAGGAGACATGCGAAGAAAACGATCGCGGTGAGTGTGCCGCCGGCCCAGTAGTAGCCATCGGTGTAACCGGGGTACTCGTACGGGAACCGGCCGTCGGCGAGGCTCCAGGCGATCAGCCCGAAGATCGCCAGCAGCGACCAGTTCATCCCGACCCGGACCCCGGCGATCCTGCCGAGATAGATGCTTTCTTTCACCACTCCACGATACGTGAAGGGCCTCTCTATGGTCCCTGTATCCTGGGAACAGGAGCGCCCGGAAGTCATGTTTCGGAGCTCTGGAGCGCCGGGAAGCCTGGTCGGCACCGTTAGTAGGTCGCGTCCGAGTCCAACCGGGAGATGCCTGTGTCGCTCAGTAAGCCGCCGCTTCGATTCTCGTGGATAGCAGGTAAGGGCCCCGTCGCCCGCCTCGTGGCGCGCCCCTTGAGACGGTTCCTCGACACCGAGGCCGCTTCCGGAGCGATGCTCCTGACTGCGACCGTTGCCGCGCTCATCTGGGCGAACTCCCCGTGGTCGGGTTCGTACGAGTCCCTGTGGCACACGAAGATCGCGGTTTCGCTCGGCTCGATCGATCTGACGGAAGACCTCAGAGGATGGGTCAACGACGGGGCGATGACGCTCTTCTTCTTCGTGGTTGGTCTCGAGATCAAGCGAGAGTTGGTCTCCGGCGAGCTAGACGACTTCCGGAAGGCTGCGGTCCCCGCGATCGCCGCGCTCGGGGGAATGATCGTTCCCGCCCTCATCTACGTCGCGTTCAATGCAGGGGAGCCTTCCTTCCAGGGGTGGGGGATCCCGATGGCCACCGACATCGCGTTCGCGGTGGGCGTGCTGGCACTCGTGGGAGGTTCGTTGTCTCCGGGACTCAGGGTCTTCCTCCTGTCGCTCGCGATCGTCGACGACATCGGAGCGATCGTCGTGATCGCGCTGTTCTATGCCGCCGACATCTCGGTGCCGTGGCTCGCGCTCGCAGGCACCGGCCTGCTGGCGATCGTGCTGCTCCGGGGGATTCGGGTCTGGTGGACCCCGATCTACGTCGTGGTCGGGACCGTGGTGTGGTTCGCCACCTTCGAGTCCGGCGTGCACGCGACCATCGCCGGCGTGGCTCTCGGTCTCCTGGCCCCGGCTCGGCCCGCCGATCCACGCGGGGCCCCGGATGTTTTCGAGGAGGCGCGGAAGTTCGCCGACGAACCTTCTGCCGATGAGATGCGGTCGCTGATGATCCAGGCGCAGGAGACGGTGTCGGTTGCCGAGCGCATCGAGTCTCTCCTGCACCCCTACACCAGCTTCTTGATCATCCCGCTGTTCGCGTTCGCCAACGCCGGTGTCGTTCTGGGTGCTGGAGCGTTCGCCGAAGCGATGTCGTCACCGGTCACCCTCGGGGTCGTGGTTGGCCTCGTCGCCGGCAAGTTCGTGGGCGTTTCCCTGTTCTCGTGGCTGGCGGTTCGCTCCGGTGTCGGGGCGCTCCCCGAGGGGTCCACGTGGCCCCAGTTGTTCGGCGTGGCCGCCCTCGCGGGGATCGGGTTCACCGTGTCCCTCTTCATCTCGGGGCTGGCTTTCCGGGCGGACGATTTCGTGGATCAATCCAAGATCGGGATCCTCGTGGGATCGGTCCTCGCGGCGATCGTGGGCACGGTCCTGATCCGCATATCGGCGAGGTCGACCGAGTAACGGTTGTGGGGGATAAGACGCCCACCCCGTTACTCTGAGGTCGATGAGCAAAGACTCGGACCAGACGACTCGGGTGCGCGACGTGATCGGCAGCAGCGACTGGTCCGAGGGACAGTCTTCGACCATGGAATGGCTGGCCACCCTGCTCCAGGATGAGGGCGTGGATCTGATGCAGGCGTCCGAAGCCGAGCTGGTACGAGGCACGCCTGTGTTCGTAGAGGCGACCGCAGGGGTCAACGAGGTTCAGAGACGCATGGCGCAGAAACACATCAGACGCCTCCCCGTGGTCGAGGATGGTTGCCTCGTTGGCATCATCGATCTGGTGGATCTGGCGATGCACTCGGACGAGAACGCGTAGCCTCAGACTCTGCGACAAATCGGTTTACTCTGGGTAGAAATCGCCGCTCGCGACACGGATGCGCTATACGGATGGATGGGCTGATGCACGACAATATGGAACAACTACCGGACATCGATCCGGACGAGACGCAGGAATGGATCGAAGCGCTCGATCAGGTCGCCGACACGTCTCCGGCGCGCGCTCGGTACCTGATGGAGCGCATCCTGAACCATGCCAGAAGGCGTCAGATCGGGCTCCCTCCGATGGTGTCGACCAACTACATCAACACCATCGCTCCCGAGCAGGAGCCCTACTTCCCCGGTGACGAGGCGATGGAGCACCGGATCCGTCGGATCATCCGGTGGAACGCCGCCGCTATGGTCATGCGCGCGAACAAGAAGCACGACGGGATCGGCGGTCATCTCGCGACCTACGCGTCCGCGGCCTCTCTGTACGAGGTCGGCTTCAACCACTTCTTCAGGGGCAAGGATGCGCCCGGTGGCGGTGACCACATCTACTTCCAGGGCCACGCCGCTCCGGGTATCTATGCGCGCGCCTACCTCGAAGGCAGGCTCACCGAGGAGCAGCTCGACAACTTCCGTCACGAGACCGGGGGCAAGGGGCTGTCCTCCTATCCGCACCCCCGTCTGATGCCCGACTTCTGGGAGTTCCCCACGGTCTCCATGGGCCTCGGCGCACTCAACGCGATCTATCAGGCCCGCTTCAACCGCTACCTCCAGAACCGCGGGATCAAGGACACGTCGCAGCAGCGCGTGTGGGCGTTCCTTGGGGACGGCGAGATGGACGAGCCCGAATCGATGGCTGCGCTCAGCCTGGCAACGCGGGAGGGCCTCGACAATCTCATCTTCGTCGTCAACTGCAACCTGCAGCGGCTCGATGGTCCCGTGCGAGGCAACGGGAAGGTCATCCAGGAGCTCGAATCGATCTTCCGCGGCGCCGGCTGGAACGTCATCAAGGTCATCTGGGGTCGCGAGTGGGACGACCTACTCGCTCGCGACACCGACGGCGTGCTCGTGCACCAGATGAACACGCGGCTCGATGGGGAGTTCCAGAAGTACGTCGTCGAGTCGGGTGCCTATATCCGCGAGGACTTCTTCGGCCGCGATCCGCGCCTCAAGAAGATGGTCGAGCATCTGTCGGACGACGATCTGCGCAAGCTCCGCCGGGGTGGACACGACTACCGCAAGGTGTACTCGGCGTTCGCGTCCGCGATCAAGGATCAGGCCGTCCCCACGGTCATCCTGGCCAAGACCGTCAAAGGCTGGACCCTCGGTGGGGCGGTCGAAGGCCGCAACGTCACCCACCAGGCCAAGAAGCTGTCCGAGGAAGAGCTCGCCGCGTTCCGCGATCGTCTCGAGCTGCCGATCTCCGACAAGGAACTCAAGAAGGGCCCGTCCTACCACCACCCGGGTGAGGATTCCGAAGAGGTCGAGTACATCCGGGCTCGCCGCGAGGCCCTCGGCGGTTTCGTGCCGTCACGCCGCTCGGCGGCGCCGGCCCTGGCGATGCCGCCGGCCGACCTCTACGACGAGTTCGCGCAGGGGACCAAGCAGAGCGTCGCGACGACGATGGCGTTCGTGAGGCTCCTCCGAAAGCTCCTGAAGGACAAGAAGGTCGGCCCCCGCGTCGTGCCGATCATCCCGGACGAAGCTCGAACCTTCGGGATGGAGTCCCTGTTTCCGGACTTCAAGATCTACGCGTCGAAGGGGCAGCTCTACGATCCGGTCGACGCGGCCCACCTCCTCGCGTACCGGGAGTCGCAGGAGGGGCAGATCCTCGAGGAGGGGATCACCGAGGCCGGTTCGATGTCCAGCTTCACCGCCGCCGCAACCTCCTATGCGACGCACGGCGAGCGCATGCTTCCGTTCTTCATCTTCTATTCGATGTTCGGGTTCCAGCG
>JAENWQ010000240.1 GCA_016649855.1 Actinomycetota bacterium
GAACTCTTGGACCAGGACCGGTCCTAAGAACCGCATGCTGACGGTCGAAGACGCACGCTCTCGGGTTCTCGCATCGGTTGCGGCCGTCGGG
Organism: Actinomycetota bacterium; assembly: GCA_016649855.1. Lineage (GTDB taxonomy): Bacteria > Actinomycetota > CADDZG01 > CADDZG01 > WHSQ01 > WHTI01. Next base: position 92 of record JAENWQ010000240.1, read on the forward strand.
ACCGAAGAGGTCCTCGTCGCAGATGCCTTGGGACGCGTGGCCGCTCAAGGATTGTCCGCGCCTCACGGCCTTCCCAGGTTCGACAACTCCGCGATGGATGGCTACGCGGTGAAGCTCGAGGATTGCGGCGCGGCTTCTCCGGCTGCGCCGGCGGAGCTGCTCGTCGTGGGAGAGGTTCGGGCCGGGGACCCGGGCGACGTCGAGGTCGGTCCCGGTGCCGCCGTCCGCATCATGACCGGGGCGCCCATCCCTCCCGGGGCGGATGCGATCGTCCCGGTGGAGGACACCGAGGAGTCGGGCGACCGGGTGCTCATCAAGGCGGCGCCGTTCCCGGGAGCCCATGTGCGTCGCGCCGGTGGCGATGTCCTCGAAGGCAGCGTGGTCGTGGGAGCCGGGACCGTCCTCGGTCCGGGAGAGATGGCCCTCATCGCATCGCTCGGGCTCTCTCCGCTTAGCGTCTACCGTCGCCCGCGGGTTTCGATCGTGGTGACCGGGGACGAACTGGTCTCTCCCGAAGAGGTGCCGGGCCCGGGACAGATCCGGAACTCCAACTCCGTTGCCCTCCAAGCACTCGTGCGCGCGGCGGGAGGTGAGCCTCTGATTTTCCGCTCGGTTCCGGACGGGCTGGACGAAACGCGCGCTGCGTTCGCAGAGGCTGCCAAAGAAGCCGATCTCGTCGTCTCCTCCGGAGGCGTGTCGATGGGTCGTTACGACTTCGTCCGTGACGTGATCGGGGAGCTCGGAAGGATCGACCTATGGCGCGTCGCCATGCAACCCGGCAAGCCCGTCGTGCTCGGAGCGATCGGTGACGTCCCATTCCTGGGACTCCCGGGGAACCCGGTGTCGATCCACATCGGGTTCGAGCAGTTCGTCCGCCCCGCGCTCAAGAGGATGCAAGGCATGTCGGCGGTGCTGCGTCCCACGATCCGGGCGCGGCTGACGGAGGCGCTCGACAAGCGGCCCGGTCGTCTGAATTTCGTACGGGTCACGCTCGCGCGCGACGGTGCCGGTTGGACGGCGACGCCGACCGGTCCCCAGGGCTCTCATATCCAGTCGAGCCTTCTCAACTGTCACGGCGTGGCACGATTCGAGATCGATGAATCGCATCTCGATCCAGGCAGCGGCGTGGTCGTCGAGGTCTGGTCACTGCCCGAAGAGGAGACGGTCACATGAAGGATGTTCACCCGGAAGCGCAAGCCAAGATGGTCGACGTCACCGCGAAGGCGGTAACCGAGCGGGTAGCCGTGGCCTCGGGTCTCGTGAAGATGTCTCAGGCGACCGTCCGCCTGGTGATGGAACGATCGCTCGACAAAGGCGATGCGCTGGCGGTGGCCCGGGTCGCCGGAATCATGGGAGCGAAGCGCACCGCCGATCTCATCCCTCTGTGTCACCCGATAGGTATCTCGTCCGTCGAGCTCACCCTCGAACCCTCGTCCGGCGGCATCAGGGTCACGGCCACGGTGAAGACGGCCGAGCGAACCGGCGTGGAGATGGAGGCTCTAACCGCGGTGACTACCGCGGCCTTGACCCTTTACGACATGGTCAAGGGAACGGAGCGCGGCGCGGAGATCACCGACGTGCGTCTCGAGAGCAAATCTGGCGGTAAGTCGGGGGCCTGGGAACGTTAGGCCTTCTCCCTCTTGAAGAAGGCGGTGGTGCCGGTTGCCTGACTCTCCACGACCTGGACCAGTTCCCAGCCTTCTTCGCCCCACTGGTTCAGGATCTCCTGCAGCGCGTGCGATATCAACGGCACGGTCGCGTACTCCCACTTCTGCATGTCGTTCCTCTCGGTTCGTTCTGTGGTCTGGTTCTCTAAACTAACGCGATGGAGAGAAGGATCGTCGTCGAGCGAACCGGCCGGGTGCTCGCCCGGCGCGTTCGTTGGGCCTCCTCGTCGCAGGAGCGGCGACGCGGGCTCCTCGACGTCCCCGCCCTCGGGGACGGGGAAGCCCTCGTCATCCCGGGCGCGTTCCAGGTTCATTCGGTGGGCATGAAGTACGCGATCGATGTCGTCTTCTGCTCCCGGCGGTGGGTGGTGAAACGAGTGGTGAGGAACATGGTTCCCGGTCGTTTGTCCCGGCCGGTCTTGGCTCGGTATGCGATCGAGCTCGCTAGCGGCGGTGCAGGAGATGTGCGGCCGGGAGACAAGCTGGTCGTGACCGATCAGGACCCGAGCGAGCGGTAATCGCGCCGGTAGTACACGAGAGGTTCGCCTGCTCCTTGTTCGATCCGGGTCACCACGGCGATCACTACCTCGTGGTCTCCCCCGTCGACGATGCTGTCGACGGAACATTCGAACCACCCGAGAGAAGAAGCCAGGAGTGGGGCTCCGTTGGTCCCGACCCTGTGAGGGATCCGCCCGAACGGTTTGGCGCCCTTGATGGCGAACGTGCGGGCCAGATCTTCCTGGTCCCGGCCGAGCAGGTTCACCGCGAAGGCCCGCACGTCTCTTAGAAGTTCGAGGGTTCGAGACTTCTTCTCCAGCGCGACCGAGATCAGAGGCGGCACGAGGGATACGGAGGCGAACGAGGTCGCGGTCATGCCGTGCATCTCGGCGCCGGACGAGACGGTGATCACGGTGATCCCACTAGCGAAGAAGCTGAGACCCTCGCGGTACTCATCCGGATCGACCGTCATGGTCCGGGCAGCTCGTCCAGGCCGGTCATGAAGGTCTGCTCGGGGAGGAACAGCCAGAAGCCACCCGGTTCATCTCCCCCTTCGGCGTTCGATGTGAGGAAAGCCAGCGCTTCGGCATCGGGACCGGAGGCACCTCCTCCTATCCTGCGAGCTCCGCGGCGCTCGAGTTCCTCGATCATGTCCTGGGTCGGGTGTCCCTCTATTTCCATCTCGCTATCTCCATCGCGTCGAGTCTATTTCCCTCGCACCGAGTATGGCCGTACGAGGAAGATCCCGTGAAGGCGTCCGTGCCTCGAAGGGTCGGTCAGCGAGCTCTCCCGTCTGTTCTGTGTCCCGCCGAGCCGACCCGCTCGATCCAACCCAACAACGTCCTCGTCCCGAAACCGCTTCCGCCCTTCGGGCCGAGCTCGGTCGCGCTGTCCCACCGTCCCGGTCCGGCGATGTCGAGATGAGCCCAGGGGATGCCGTCGCCGACGAACCTCTGGAGGAAGAGCGCTGCGGAGATCCCGCCCCCCTCACGCTTACCTACGTTCTTCTGATC
>JAENWQ010000065.1 GCA_016649855.1 Actinomycetota bacterium
CTCCTGTGCGTCGGCTTCAGGAACGTCCGGGTCGCGTTCGCGATCGTCGGTCATCGTCGCCTCCTCAAGAGGTCATGCGGGCAGGAACGAGAACCTCAGCTTACGGTCTGGATTGTCGGCATTCGTATCGACCACCACGAGACTCTGCCAGGTACCCAGTTGAGGCTTGCCCCCCACCACCGGGATCGTGATCGAAGGAGCGATAAAGGCAGGGATGACGTGGTCTGCTCCGTGACCGCGTGATCCATGGGAGTGGGACCAGCGGTCGTCCCTCGGGAATACCCGATCCAGGACCTCCGAGAGATCCGCCTCAGATCCGGAACCGGTTTCCATGATGGCCAATCCCGCGGTCGCATGCGGCACGAAGGCGCTCACCAGCCCGTCGCCCTCGGTGGAGCAGAACGCGTTCAAAAGGTCGGTGACGTCGGTGAACCGGTTGGAGCCGGTCTGGAGCTCGATGACCTCGGAACGCATCCATGACCTCCCGTCTCTTTATTGGGTGTAGCCGAGGCGCTCCATGGTGGGAGCGATGAGCGGCATGATCCGCTCGATCTCGGCGAGGTTCTCGCGCTTCCACTTACCCTTCTCGGGCGGTGTCACTACGTTCACCGGCGTGCTCGAAACCGCGGCCGCCGCCGAGCGCACCGAATCGTCCATAGCGACCCCGATCCGGTCCATGATCCTGGCGACCTCCGCGGCCGGGTCGTCGGTCAGGTCCTCGTACTTGACCGTCACCCACCTCTCAGGATCGATCCGTGCGCCGTCATCCAACGAGTAGTCATTGGCGATCTTCCATTGCTTCGCACACACGACCTCGAGGGGGCCGTCTAAGTCCTCTTGCCACCCCGGGTAGAGAACGAACTTCCACCACTTCGGATCGGCCCCCGGGATCCTGTGCGGCTCGGGCAGCTCGTAGACCCGGTACCGAGGGGACCTCCACGCGTTGATCAACGAGTTGACGTTCTCGCGTCCGTCGCGCTGGAGGAACACGTAGATCGCATCCGGGAAGATCGCATCGACGAACGGGATGCGAAGCGTGTTACGCGGGGTCTTGTCGATGAACCGCTTCCGCGCTCCGGCGACCGTGTAGAACGAACGGTGGATCCTCTTCGCCGTAGATCCATCGGCATCCGAGGCCGTGAGCACGTTCGAATCCCAGCCGCGCAGCGCGGGATGATGATCGAGCTCCCAGACCTCGTGAGCCTCGCTCGGCTGCCAGTGGGCGAGGTGTGGCGAGCGTCTGAGGACCCGGTAGAGGAGCGTCGTGCCGGACCGGGGGGCGCCGAGAACGAATACAGGACGATCGAGCTTGCCCCCCATCAGATAGGACGGGTAGTGGAGGGTCTGGGCGGTTCTCAGGGCGAGCCGCTGCCGGTAGTACGCGGGCCCGGGGTTGAAGTTAGTGGAGAGGCTCTTGCGTATCTGTCTACGGGAGGGCTGCGCTTGGGTCATTCTGAGGCCGGGCCGGTGAAACGAGGGGCCCGGTGCTCCTTGAGGGACGCGATCCCCTCCTTTACATCGGGGCCGGTGAAGCCCAGGAACTCCATCGCCAGGGACGCGTCGAACGTCGGGCCCGCCAGCCTCAACCAGTTGTTCAACGAGTACTTGGTCCACCTGATCGCGCTCTGGGATCCGGAGGCGAGCTTGCGCGCCACCCGGAGCGCCTCCTCGAGGAGACGGTCGTCGTCGACACACAGGGACACGAGCCCGATCCGCTCCGCCTCCTCGCCCGAAACCGGATCGCAGGTCAGCAGGTAGTACTTAGCTTTGGCCATCCCGCAGAGGAGCGGCCAGATGATCGCGGAGTGGTCACCCGCGGCGACGCCGAGCCGGGTGTGGCCGTCGATGATCCGGGCCGAGCGAGCCGCGATCGACACATCGGCCAGGAGTCCCACGACCAGGCCCGCCCCGACCGCCGGGCCGTGCATCGCCGAGACGATCGGCTTCGAACAATCGATGACGTTGTAGACAAGGTCGCGCGCTTCCCGCATGACCCGAGCGCGAGTCTCGAAGTCGTCGGCGATGTCGGCGACGAGGTCTAGGTCGCCTCCGGAAGAGAATCCGTCGCCCGCACCTCTGACGATCGCGACACGGACATCGGGATCACGGTCGATCACGTTCCAGACGTCCGCGAGTTGAGTGTGCATCTCATGGCCCACCGCATTGAGCTTCCCGGGGGTATCGAGAACGACCTCGAGGATCCCGTCCTCGAGGATCGAGGTCGTCAGCCGATCGAACGCACGATAGCGGTCACTCACCGGAAGCCTCCTGCTTCGGCGACTTGCCACGGCGCTTGAAGGCCTTCTTCTTGATCATTTTGAAGACGTACTCCTCTTCCTTGTCGAGGCCGAGGACCTTGAGGGTAACCAAGTAAACGATCCCGCCCACCACCAAGCCGGCGACGTCGATGAGCGTCCCGGTCCCGGGCACGAGGCGCCACAAGAGGAGCGCCACCCCACCCGCGACGCTCGCCGCAACGGGTTTGAAGAAAGACTTCCCGAACGGGTGGATCCCGATCACGTGGTGAGCCTGGATGACGCGCAACGAGTTCACGAACGCGGTCACACCCGCGTCGATCCACGCCATGGCGATGATCCCGTGATCGGGGACCAACCAGAGCCCGAGCACCGTGTACATGATCACGCCGATCACCGAGTTGACCAGGTTGATCGAGGGATGGCCGGCCATCGAGATAAGGAGCCCGGTCGGTCCCGTGCCGGTATAGAAGATGTTGCCCAAGGCGAGGATCACGACCGCGGTTTCGGCTCCTGCTGCCTCCGCCCCGAAGAACTTGAGGAACAGATCCGGCTCCAAGATCAACGCCACGAACACCGGATAGGAGAACGTTGCGACCCAGCGGTTGATGGTCTTGTAGAGGGTGCCGAGTCTTTCGATCTCGCCGCGTCCGTGAAGGTCGGACACTACCGGCGCCCAGATGTTCACGATCCCCCCGAGGAACACCGTGCCCGGTCCCTGGAGCGAGAGCGCGATCGCAAACAGACCGACGGCGGTGTCGGTGGACACCGCGCCCAGGATCAAGATACCGAGACCGAGAGTCTGGATCCCGAGCATCGATGACCCGCCCTGCGGCAATGCGAACGCAACCATCTCCCTGACCCGCATACGGGGTGCGGCCGCCCTCTCGGCCGGGGTCATGATCTTGTAGAGGTAGTAGCCGGCGAGGAGCGCCGCCACCGCGAAGCTGACGTTGAGCGAGACGACGGCTCCGGCGACATCGAAACCGGCCACCAACAGGGCGACCCCGAGGATGAATCTCGCCACCGGCTGAACGATGTTCCCGGACACGACCGAGGGAACCATCGTCTTGTATGCCTGCGTGCAGTACCGGAGAACCTGCAGCAGCGAGAAGAGCGGGATGTACGCGGCGCCGAGGCGGATCAGGTTGACCAACTCGTCCTGCTTCTCGGCGTTGCCGGTGAAGACACCGGCTACCTCGCCGGCGAACACGAAGGTCCCCAGGCCCACGATCACCGAGGCGACCAAAGTGCCGAAGATCCCGACCCATACGGCTCCCTTGACCCCGGCAGGGTTCTTCTCGGCACGAGCGAGCGCGATGAACCTCATGGCCGAGTAGTTGAAGCCGGCGAGCCCCAGCTGCGCGAGGTTCGCGAGGATCTGATTGACCTTGCGATAGAGGCCGTAGCCGTCGGGGCCGAGGAGTCGCACGAAGACCGCTCCGAAGAAGAACCCTAGGCCCCGCTGGGTTATCTGCCCGACGATCTGGACGGCGCCGCCCTTGGCCACGGTGGCGACGTCACTCTGCGCGTCCTTAGACATCCGCTCCTCGGGGACACGTTTCACGATGGCTCCGACTTCGAGCCCGACCGCGCCGGCCACGGCCGAAGGGGCGCGCCCAGATCGGTCATCCCGGCGACGGCAAGCCCCAAGAGGATCGAGATCACGAGCATGTAGACCGGCTCCACATAGAGACTGAGGATGACCGCGTGGACCGCGGCGGTGACCACTCCGGCGGCAAGGAGCAGCGCCACGATGCGATCACGGCCCTCGAGAACCCTGGAGCCGGAGCGGGCGAAGAGGAACGACGCCGCGTAGAGGCCCAGGATCATGAACACGCTTGGGATCCCGCTACGGAACAAGTAGTTGAGGTACGTGGAATGGGTGCCGGCGAGCGGAACGTACTTCTTTCCTGCCGTTCCCTCTCGGGTGGTCCCCGTGTCGGAACGAGCCTGGGTGGTCCCGTAGCCGAGAACGTAGTGGATACCCGACATCGCACCGAGCGTGTCCCCGTAGAGCGAATCGCGGGTGCTGATGCTCGCGCCACCCCCCGCTCGGCCCGTGACCGGATCGACCCCGTACTTGATCAGATAGGTGCCGGTGAGGATCACGACCCCTGCCAGCAGGGACGCCGTCACCTTCCACTTGATCGGACGGTCCACACGACCGTCGACCCACAGATAGATGAGCCCCACAACGATCGCGATCCAGGCTCCGCGCGCCAGCGAGAATCCCGCGCCGAAGAGGGCCGCGGCCACAGCGAACCAGCCGAGCCTGCGTCTCCTCGGGTCTCCAAACAAGAATGCGAATGCGGGGAAGAAGAGCGCGGCAGCAACGCCGGCGAGGGTGAGCGCGTTCCTGGGGAACGAACGCATCCGGGGAACGGTGTTCGCCGGAGCGAGTCCGACCGTGTCGTACAAGAGGTTCACGCCGATCTCGTGCAGCTCGTCCCGGAAGGGCTCAGCCGACCGGTCGAAGCGAACGATCAGGAACCCGGTATAGGCCTGGAACTTGGGCCGGAAGGCCGCGAACTCCGGCAAACCGGGGGCGTTCTCGGCGAGAGCGTTCAGCTTGTCCCTGACGTCGGCCGCCCCACTGTCGGTGGACCGGGCCCACTTGATCATCCCGAGGCTGTTGGGGAAGGCATCGAGGCCGTACGCCTCCTCGGCCCGGGCCGCCACCGAGGTGTCCTGGAGCGCTTCCAGGTTGATCCCCGTCCAGTGGATGAAGACCCCGCCGGAAAGGCAGATGAGATAAACGAGCAGCGCAGCCAGGACCTTGAGCTTTTCCTCGAGGGTCCGGATGACATCGACGCATGCGAGGACGATGCCGCTGGCGACACCCTGCATGCCGAGGATGAGGGCGAAGCCCTTGAGGTCCGCGGTATCGACGACGACAACCCCCAGCGCGGTCCACACGACGAGCGCGATCGGCAGCCACTTCCAGCGCCCGCCGTATGGCCATCTCCGCTCGCGCAGCAGCGGGATGGCCCACCTGAGCACCACGGCACCCCATCCGACGAGAACGACCAGCGGAAGCATGTCGACGAGCCACCCGGCGAGCCCCGCGAACAGGGGCGACACGAGCGCGTAAGGGAACGGAAGCGCCAGGGCGAGGAACACGGCGAAGACCGCGAACGCCCACAGGGCGAGGAATCCGGATCCGGCGACGCGGGTGATGAGGCCGATCAGCAGAGACGCCCAGGCCCCCGCCCACATCCACCGCGCGTAATCGCCTTGCTTCTCCGCGGGGAACCGATCGAAGGAGGTGAGGACCTTGCTCACGCGGTGTCGCCGGAGGCCGGCGAGCGCTTCCACCAGAGCCCCACCGCGACGGCCGTCGCCACCAGAACCGACAGCCACGCGTAGATAGACGAGAACGGCGCTCTAGAGACCGTAAGGACCGCGAAGCCGCTCAGGATCAGCAGCCCCACGGCCAGCGCGGGCACCAGACCGAGGGCCTCGGCCATGCCGCCCTCCGGGAGGATCGCCTTGAACCAGATGAACCCGGGGATCAAGAGAACCAGCATCATCAGGGCAACCCACCCGAGATGAAGGACCCCGGGATCGTCCTTGTCCAAGCCGGATACGAGCTCTTCTCCCGATGACACGTCCTGGACCACTCCGTCAGAGAGGAGCCATGTCGCCCCTGATTCGCCTCCAACCACGGGCCCATCGGACGAGACCGAGACCGCGGGATTGAACTCGGACGCGGCTACGACGATCGGCTCCTTGCCGGTGGCCGTGATCCCGGCCTGCGCGTCCTCGAGGGTCTCCTCGGAGATCTTCAGATAGTGCTCATTGGTGCCTTCGGTCGGTTCGCCCGCGGCGAAGTTCGCGGCCGAGCCCAGGTAGACATAGCCGCGGTCGAGGTAGCCGTGGGGCAGACCCGCGCGCGAGACGTTGGCGGCGAGCTTCATGAATCCGTAGATGCGCACCTCGTCCGTCGCCTCGGTATCGATCGCGAACACGACCGGGCGTTCGTCGCCGTTCTCGTCGAGGGCAACCTGCAGGGCGCGGAAGTCGTCGACCTGTTGAGGGGTAAGCCAGCTCTCGGAGAGATCGTTCCACCGTTCGAGACCCGAGGAGAAGTTAGTGGCGAGGACCGCGATGATGGCGACCACGCCCAAGAGCGGCAAGAGATTCGTGCGGCGTGACCACTGGACGAACATCCGGGCGAGGAACGCGGCACCGAGTCCGATCAGCAGCACCCAGGCCACGGTGACGTTAAGGAACCGGTAGTAGGGATAGACGAAGCCCGCGAGGAAGCCGAAGACGCCGGCGAGAGGCAGGAGCCAGAGGATCGCCGCGCGTGAGAGGACGTCATCGAAGGCCCGGCGCCCGGCGGCGAGTAGCCCGATCAAACCGACGAGGAACAGAGGACCGTTCAAGAGCGGCCGCAACTGGGTGATCCAGTCGTTAAGCCTCGTCTTGAAGAAGTCTGCGTCCGCCGGCGGAGCAACCGCTGCCTCGCTCAGCGATACCGACGGCCCCCATGCTCCGATCTTCCAGATCACGTAGGTCACGACCACCGCGACGAATGCTCCACCGAGTAACGGGCCGTCGTCGCGGATCACACTCTTGAAGTCGAACCTCCGAAGGACCAACCGCAGCGCGGCTGCGGCCCCCAGGACGATGCAGAAGAAGACGAGGGTCGTGGGATGGGTCAGCCCCGCGAGGACGAGGAGCCCGGTGAACCCGGCGCGCGCCGCCCACGACGTTCGCAGCGGCTCGATGAAGTAGAGCGAGGCCGACAGGAACAAGAGACAGATCAGGTTGTCGAGATAGCCGAAGAAGGGTGGGGTGAGCATGAGGCTGGCGGCGGCGAAGGCGACCCCGTGGAAAACGAGCGGATCTCGCTGCTTCCCGGGCTCAGCGGGCCCCGGGTAGCGCTGGTAAAAGCCTGCCGTGGCGCTGTGCCGATAAGCGAAGCCCGCCAAGAGCAGGGCGATCAGTACCCGGATGAGCACCGTCAGGACCATCGTGGTCGACAGGCGGTCGACGTCGGTCACCCCCCGGATGATGCCTCCGATGATCGGCGTGCTCACCCGGTAACCGCCGGCAAGGACGTCCCGGGGGCCGGTCACCTCGAGCAGGACCGACGGCTTCTCCGATATCAGCGCCTCGGTGCGCCAGGTGTAGAACGCGGGGTCGTCGCCGGGGGCGACCCGATCGGTGTGCGCCAGGAAGGTCGCCGAGAAGATCATCACGAGGATCAGCGTGGTGACCAGGAAAGCCAGGGGGCGGTCGAGGATCCGGTCGATGGGCCCAGGCCCACCCGTGGTCGGAGCCGGGACGCGCGTAGAGGTGGTTGGTTCGGTCATGGGGCGCTCATCCTATAGGCCATCCCCTGACCGGAGGCTGCCCCGGGGCCGGCGTCACAGTCGATGTCGGGGAGCATCGCGGCGGGGATCGCCATCTCGTAGACGGTGTCGTCACCCTCGAAAATACCGGTTCCATCGACCCTCGTTTCCACGTCGGCCGCGTTGTCGCTCACCCGGTAGTTGGCCAGGTAACGGGCGACCTCCTGGGTGGTTATGCCGGCGCTCTCCATCTCGTCCTCGAAGAGGAAGACCTCGGTGGGCCACACGGCTCTGGCGATGGGTGCCCCGAAGTGAGCGTCGATGTCGTCCTCGACCTCGCGAGGGTTGATCCCGAAACCGTCGACGGCCGCCTGATCCGGTTGCATCCCGTGATCGGCGGTGACCACGACCATCCAATCGGCCGGATCCATGGTCTGGTCGAGATAGTCGACCAGCGCCCCGAGTTCCTCGTCGGTCGCCTGGAGGTTCTCGCCGACGGTTCGGTCGGCCATGTTGTAGTAGTGCGCGATCCGGTCGATCTGTTTGAAGTTCGTGTACAGGAGATCTGTCACGTCGTCGTCGCCGTACCCCTCCTCGGCAATCATGTTCCTCAGTGCTCGACCGTGGAAGTGGACGAAGGCGGGGGTCTCCTCGATCCTCGATCGGTCGTCGAGGATCTCCAGATCCCCCCAGGATCGATCGACCCGTCCGTCCGCCGCGTCGAGGCGAGCGATGTCCTCGGCCAATCCCGTCGTGCCTTCGACGGAGGGGGGAAGACGGTAGTGATCCGGGTTGGTCTTCCACTCGTTGGTATCGACGTTGAGCCAGACGGCGTCGTCTTTGTCTCCACCGGGGCGTTCGGCTCCGTGGCCGATCATCCCGAGGTGCCACGGTTCATACGCGAGCATCCCGATCTTGGCGCGACCCTCGTTCTGCTCGTCCCAGAGCTCGCCGACCGTGGGCACTTCGAGGAAGCGGCTCGACTCACCGCTCAGGAAAGCGTCGACAACATCACCCTCTTCATCGAGGACCGGGACCCCGGTGACCCCGTGTATCTCGGGGAAGACTCCGGTCCCGATGGTCGAGTGCACCGCGGGGGTCACCGACGGCGACGATCCGTCGGTTGCGTTCGTGTACGAGATCCCGCCGTCCATCAGACGCGCGAGGTTCGGCCAGGTGTCGGGCCACAGCTCGAGGGCGTTCCGGCCGCCGCCGTCCCAAACGACGGTGACGATCAGTTTGGGCTTCTTCCCGCCGGCCGCGTCCACGACCTCGGTCAATGCCCGTCCCTGGACGCCGGGCAGGTCGGCCTCGATCAGCTCGGCGGTCGTCGGCGCAAGGTCGGCAAGAGTGACGTCTCGATCGACGATCTGTCCGTTCCCGAGCAGGCCCGGCGAGTAGAAGACGAGCGGAACCTCCTGCAGATAGGGCCACGGGCCCGAATGGCTCCATCCGGCTCCCCCACTCGCCATGTACGCCGGGTACCGAGGGAGCAACGAGATCTGGCCCGAACGGGGTTCGTGATAGCCGCGCTGGATCCGGGTCAACCAGCTACCGGGGAGCGAACAGGCCTGGTCCTCGAACGATCTGGGCTCCTGGGTACGGAGAGCGAGGGCGAGCATCACAAGCGCCGCAGCGAGGGCGAGCGCGCCCGCGGTCACGGCTGCGGATCGCGCCTTCAATTCACCGGGGCTTCGCGAGCAGCAAGGAGCCCTGCCCTGCGGAACCACTGCGCGATGGCGAAGAGGCCAAGGAGGAAAACGACCCCTGAGATCGCGATCAGCGCACCCTGAGCCGAATCGGTCCACCACAGTTTCATCAACGTGGCGGCAACGACCCACGCCAGGTTGTAGGAGATGTCATAGAGAGAGAACGCGCGTCCCCGGAAGTCGTCCCCCAACGCCTCCTGCACCATCGTGTCCAACGAGATCTTGGCGAGGAAGAAGCCGAAGCCGAGGAAGAACACGAGCAGCGCTATCGACGCCTTGAGCTCGATCGCGCCGAGCAGCGCAACCGAGGCCCCCGCAACGAACGACGCTCCGAGTACCAGCCGAGGTGTATCCATCCTCACGGTCAAACGAGCGGCCATGACGAAACCGAGCCCGGCACCGACCGCTCCCGCGCCGCCGGTCAGAACAAGGATCACGTTGTCGTTGCCGGCGAGGAGATCCTTGGCGATGAAGCCGATGCCCACGATCGAGAAACTCCACAGGAGCCGGAGCCAGAAGTAGGTCGAGATGGCGGCGCCTGCCGCCGGGACCCGGATCACCTCGCGGATGCCGTCCGCGATGTTTGCGAAGACCCTCCCGACCTCCTGCACGAAGGTCAGTTCCGATCTCGCTTCCCCTGCCTTCTTGATCATCATCGCGAGCGCCGCTCCCGCCAAGTAAACGAGAGCGCCGGCGATCACGACCGGTTCAACTTCAAGAGCCGAGGTAGCCACCACCGCAAAACCGGCACCCCCGAGTTGGAAAACCGCTCCACCGAGTTGCGATACCGCGTTGCCTTCCACGAGGGAATGGTTCTCGAGCACGACCGGAAGTGCCGCAGCCTTGGTGGCGAGCACCACTCTGGACGAGGCCAGCGTGAGCACGAAGGCGACGAAGAGCGGCAGCTCGCCGACATTCCCGACGCCCGCGATCCCGATGAGGAGAACGACCGCTCCCCTCAAGCCGTTGGCCAGGAACATCAGCCGCCGTCTGTCCCACCGGTCGATGATGACGCCCAGGAACGGGCTGATGAACAGATACGGCACGAAGATGAGGAGGGCGATCCGCATGAGCTCGTCCGGCGACTTGGCGCCTTCGATGTCGAAGCCCTTCTGCCCCCCGAACGCGATCGACTTGGCCAGGGCCGCTTGGACGATGCCGTCACCGGCCTGGGCCAGGAACTGGACGCCCATGAGGAGGGTGAAGTCACGGGACGAGGTGAAGAGCTTCAGGCCCTTCCTCAGCATGTTCATCGGGGGTGAACCTACTGCCCGACCGTCGTGAGCGGGAATCGGCCTTCGGGATAGATGCCGTCACCGAACGACTCGAGCTGCTCGGTAGTCAGCTGCCTGAGATAGGTGCCGGGGAACGCGCCCGCGTAGAGCCTCTCTTCGAGGCGAGCTTCGGGCACCCGGTCCACCCCCGGGGCACCGTCGGGGATGTTCTCCCCGAGGGTGTAGGTACCGAGGAACCGGGCGACGTCCTCCGCGGTGACGCCCTCTTCCTCCATCACGTCATGATCGAGGTAGACGTCGGAGGTCGTTACTTTGACGACGATGTCGCCGAAGCGTTCCTCGATATCGAGGCCGACCTCGGGGATCGAGATGCGCCATCCTCCATACATCTCGGCGAGCGGCTGCTGACCGTGATCGGCAGAGATCGCGACGACATAGTTGTTCCGGCCGACCTTCTCGTCGAGGACCTTCAGCATCCGAGCGATCTGTGCATCGGTCGCGCGGAGAACGTCACCGATCTCCGGCCGGACCATGTTCCACGCGTGCCCCGCCGAATCCAGGGCCTTCAGTTCGATCCAGGCGAAGTCCGTCAGCGAATCCTCACCGAACGGCTCGTCGCGCAACATGCCGGCCGATGCGTCTCCTGCAAACATGACGTAGGCAGGCGTCGCGGGCCGGACCTTTGGATCTCGCAAGATCTCCAGCTCGTGGCCGTACCACACACCGTCTTCGATCCCGTCGCGCCCATCAAGCGCTATCTCGTAAGTCTCGAGCCTAGAGATGTCGGTCGTCGTCACGGACCCGGGCAACGTGTAGTAGTCCTCGTTTATCCACCACTTCATCTCGTCAACGTCCCAGATGGCCGCGTAATCCTTGTCGCCACCCTCGCGCCCGGCTCCGTGCCCGATCATCCCAAGGTGCCAGCCCTCGTACGAGATCGTCCCCACGACCGCCCGGTTCCCGTTCTGTTCGTCCCACAGTTCGGCGACCGTCGGTTTCTCGAGGTACGTGGCATCCGCATTGTCGAGATACACGTCCTCGATGGACCCGTTCTCATCCCGGAACACGTTTCCGATGATCCCGTGATCCTCGGGGTAGAAGCCGGTCCCGAAGGTCGCGTGAAGGGCTCCCGTTGTGGAGGGAGCAGACCCGATCGTGGCCGCGGTGTAGGTGGTCCCCTCGTCCCTCAGTCGTTGGATCGTCGGCCACGCACCCGGGTGCTGCGCTAACACGTTCCATCCGCCGCCGTCGATCACGATGCTCACGATCACTTTCGGCGGATCCACATCGTCCTCGAAGACCCCCGGCAGCGGAGGCTGGACCCCCTCATAGCCCTCGACCCCGAGGAGGTCGGCGTACGTCGACGGGAGACCGGCGATGTCGACCGGGGTATCGATCGTCTGGTCTGCCGGGATCCCCGGACCTCGGAGGATGATCGGTACCTCGGTCAGGTAGTCCCACGGGTTGGGGTGCGTAGTGTTCACCCACGGTTGGTTCGTCTCGAGGCTGGTGTAGTCCCACTGCCCGATCATGTAGCTGTACGGCTTGGGAACGGCGATGACATCTCCCGATCGTTCCGGGTAGTCGCCCCGCTGC
>JAENWQ010000160.1 GCA_016649855.1 Actinomycetota bacterium
CCCGTCCCCGTCCCTGACCCCGACGCCAGATCCTTCGGAGAGCGTGTCGCCCGGGCCGGATGACGATGGCGAGGTCGTGGTGAACGACGGCCTGCAGGTGAAGCTGGTGGCCGCCCGGGCCGAGTGCTGGGTCGAGGTGACCGCGGACGGCGAAGTCGTCTTCTCGGACACCCTCGCGATCGGTGAGGAGCAGAAGTTCACGGCCGAGTCGGACATGTCGATCATCTTCGGTTTCGCCCCCGGCGTCGATCTGTACGTTAACGGCCAGAACTTCGGTGCACCGGGCGGGCCCGACCAGTTCGTCCTCAACCTGCCCGACGACCTCGACTCGCTGTAGTGAACCCATGAAGGCTCCAGCAACTCCGCAGACCAAGGTCGCGATCGTCACGCTCGGTTGTCCCAAGAACGCCATCGACTCCGAGGGGCTCGGCGGGCTCCTAGCGGCGGGCGGCCACGAGGTCATCGAGTCTCCGGGCGATGCGGATGTTGTCCTGGTCAACACCTGCGGGTTCATCGACCCCGCACGGCGCGAGACGATCGAGGAGGTCCTCGATCTTGCCGAGCTCAAGGGCGAAGGGTTGAAGGGGCTCATCATGACGGGGTGTCTGGTCGCTCGAGCGGCCGACGACCTCGAGGATTCGCTTCCCGAGGTGGATGCGTTCGTCGACTTCGCGGCTTACGCGCGGGTTGCAGACATCGTGGGCCACGTCGCGGCCGGGACGCTGACCGACCGTATCCAAGGCGAGCCGGGGACGCGCTTCGATCCGGCGTGGTGGGACGCGACGATGGCAGCGAGCCCGCGGATCAGGTTCGGGCGCGCTCCGTGGGCGTACGTGAAGATCGCGGAGGGTTGCGATCGGGGCTGCACGTTCTGCGCGATCCCCTTGATGCGTGGCAAGTTCCTCTCGCGCTCCCCAGAGACGATCGAGGCCGAGATCCGTCACCTCGCATCGCAAGGAGTGTCCGAGATCTCGCTGGTGAGCCAGGACTCAGTCATGTGGGGCCGGGACATAGGAGCGGGGGACCTCAAGGGTCTGGTGGCACGACTCGGGCGGATCGATGGCCTCAAGCGCGTGCGACTGATGTACCTCCATCCACAGGGCGTCACCGACGAGTTGATCGACACGATGCTGGACTCAGGCGTCGTGGTTCCGTACTTCGACCTCTCGCTCCAGCACGTCGCCCCCTCGGTGCTGAAGGGGATGGGACGCTGGGGGGGCCGGGTTCGCTTCGAGAAGATGATCGCGCGCATCCGGGGCGGCGATCCTCTGGCCGGCGTGAGGTCGACTTTCATCATGGGGTTCCCAGGCGAGAGCGATGTCGACGCCCGCGAGGTGCAGGCGTTCGTCGAGGATTCCGAGCTCGACTGGATCGGCGTGTTCACGTATTCCCGCGAGGAGGGAACGAAGAGCCACGACATGGGAGCCCAGGTCGATCCCTCGGCAGCGCGCGAGCGGTCCGAGATGGTCGCCGGGGCGGCCGAGATCGCGATGGCGCGCCGGGCATCGTCCCTGGTCGGGAATCGTTTCGAGGTTCTCGCCGAGCGTTACGACCGGGACGAAGGTACATGGATCGGCCGCTCGCAGAGAGAGGCGCCCGAGGTCGACGGCGAGATCGGTTTCGTATCGCGTGACCCGGTCTCGGTGGGGGACTACGTCGAGGTCGAGATCACGGGCTCTAACGGTGCCGATCTCACCGGCGCGGTTACGCTTCCTGTGTGAATCTTCCTAACTCGATAACCGTAGGACGCGTCGCCCTCGTCCCCGTCTTCCTCATCCTCGCCTACGGCGATGCGAGCGCGAGCGCCGTCGGGGCGTTCGCGGTGTTCTTCGTTGCCTCAGTATCGGATTACATCGACGGACGGATCGCCCGCGAGCGCGGGCTCGAGTCGAGACTCGGCGCCTTCCTCGACCCGCTCGCCGACAAGTTGCTGGTCGGTGCGGCACTGCTGGTCCTCGTCGGCACGAGGACGTTCCCGCTGTGGGCGGCGCTCGTCATCGCGGGGCGCGAGATCGCGGTGCAGATACTCCGAACCCAGATCGTAAGCGGAGGCGGATCGCTTCCCGCGTCGAAGGCCGGCAAGTGGAAGACGGCGCTACAGATCCTGATGGTCGGCTGGTGGCTCCTTCCGTGGAGCGATCTCAACCCAGGGCACTGGGCATCGATGGGGGTGGTCCTCGCTGCCACGGTGATCTCCGGGGTGGAGTACTTCGTGCGAAGTGGCCGAATCCACACGGGCGGAGCGATACGGGGATGAGGGCCGAGATCGTGGGCGTTGGGACCGAGTTGTTGCTCGGGCAGATCGCCAACACCAACGCGCAGGAGATCTCCCAGATGCTCGCCACCGCCGGCGTCGATGTCCATCACCACGTAGCGGTCGGCGACAACCTCGATCGTGCGGCGGACGCGATCGCAACCGCGCTCGGGCGGGCCGACGCCGTCATAGTGACCGGCGGGCTGGGTCCGACGCCCGATGACCTCACCAGGGAAGCTGTCGCCAAGGTCCTCGGCCGCCCTCTGGTGCGCGACGAGACCCTCGCGAGCGTGATCCGGGGCATCTTCGATTCGCTCGGACGAGCCATGCCGGAGGACAACTTGAAGCAGGCCGATCTTCCGGAGGGCGCCGAGCCGATCGCGCCGGAGGGGACCGCGCCGGGCCTGATCGTTCGCACGGAGGGGAAGGTCCTGTTCTGCGTCCCCGGGGTTCCGTGGGAGATGCAGGCGATGATGGAGAAGACGGTGCTTCCCGAGCTGAGGAGCATGGGGGGAGCGGCCGTGCTCGCGACGCGCGAGATCCTCGTTGTGGGTCTCGGCGAATCTCACACGCATCAGGCGATCGCCGATCTGGTCGCTGCGCAGTCGAATCCGACGATCGCCTACCTGGCGTCGGCGGGGCTCGTCAAAGTGCGCCTGACCGCGAAAGCGACGACCGAGGACGACGCGCTGTCGTTGATCCGTCCGCTCGAAACAGAGATACGCGCTCGTCTCGGAACGAATGCGATCGAAGGCGAGGGCGCGACAGTGGCCCAGGTCCTCGGATGGCTCCTCAAGGGCAGGGGAGAGACCGTGGCCGTGGCCGAGTCGCTCACGGGAGGGTCGCTGGGTGCCGAGTTGACGAAGGCCGAGGGCGCGAGCGAGTTCTTCCTCGGCTCGATCGTCGCCTACACGACAGAGGCGAAGGCGCGGGTCGTCGGCGTAGACCGCTCCGTGCTGGAGGATGCCGGTCCTGTGAGCGAGGAGACCGCCGCTCAGCTGGCCGAGCGCGCCGCCGAGCGCTTCGGGGCCGACCTGGGTCTGTCGACGACCGGGGTGGCCGGCCCCGCTCCCCAGGATGGACAACCGGTGGGGACGGTCTACGTCGCGGCGTCGTACAAGGGGACGACCGAGGTCAGGAAGCCGAAGGCTTACGGGGGCCGGGATCACATCCGGGCGATCGCGGTGACCTCGGCCATCGATCTGGGACGCCGCGTCCTCGGCGGATGACGCGCTCCGGCGAGCGGTGGCGCTTGTTCGTCGCGACGCCCGTCCCGCACGAACGGCTGGCCGAATTGGGGCGGGCGACGGAGCATCTCCGAGAGCGGTGGCCGGACGCACGCTTCATCCCGGCGGCCAACCAGCACGTGACGCTCCGGTTCCTCGGAACGACACCTCCAGGTCTCATCGCTCCGCTGGGCGAGGTCCTGGAGGCCACGGCGGCAACCGCGCGGCCGGAGGAGATCTCGTTGAGCGGCTTCGGGGCGTTCCCCAAGGTCGCTTGCGCCCGGGTCTTGTGGGCGGGGATCGACGATCCGGCGGGCCTGTTGTCAGGACTTGCCCGCGCCATGGGCGTCGCCCTTGAAGGGTTGGGGTTTGAGCCGGAGGAGCGGGACTACACGCCGCACCTCACTCTGGCGCGGTTCCGGGATCCGGTCCGGCTTACGGACCTCCCCTCGAACGTCCCGGCCCCGGAGCCGTTCACCGTGACCGAGATGATCCTCTACCGGAGCCACACATCCTCGAAGGGCGCCCGTTACGAACCACTCGCGCACTATCCACTCCGCGGATAGACCTATAGATGGTTGAATCTCTGAAGGGATGGGTCAGGTCGAGGTCGGAAGGAGCAATGAGTGAAGCGACGCATAGCGGCGGTTACGACCCTTGCCTGGGTCCTGCTGGCCGTGACGACCGGTCCTGCTGCGGCGCACGGTGAGTACCTCGATTCGTCGCCCAAGCCCGACGACGTCCTCTCCGAAGTGCCCGGCGAGATCGTCGTGACCCTTTCCGAGCCTCCCACCAAGGACTCCGGGATCGTGGCGAAGGATCCCTGTGGGAACGTCGCGGAGGACGTCTCGGTGTCGAACAACGACATCATCGCGACCGTCTCGTCCGAGGCACAGCCCGGTGAGTGGAGGATCAAGTGGGAGACGATCTCCGCGGTCGACGGGCACAGCACGACCGGCACGTTCAAGTTCTCCGTGAGCGGCGGCTCCGATTGCACGGCCGAGGAACCCACTCCCGAGCCCACCGAGACGGATGCCGGGGAAGACGTCGACACGGCGGCAGGGGATGATTCGCCCCCCGCGTCCGGCGAAGGTTCCTCCTTCCTAGTGATCCCCGCCGTCTTGGGCGGGGCCGGTCTGGTCGCCCTGGCCCTGGTTGGTCGCACTATCGGGAGCCGATGAGCTTGGGACCACCGGTACTGGGTCACGGGGTTGGGCAGGTCTACGAGAGCCCGATCCCGCTGTGGCTATACCTTCTTGGGGCCGCCGCGACCGTGGCGCTCTCGTTCATCCTGCGTGCGTTGTCCCGCAGCGACCTCCGGGTGCTCGTCGAGAAGCGCGTCGCCGGCCCGCGCGGGGCGGCGATCCTGCGGGGGGCGTTCAGGACCCTAGGCATCTTCTTCATCGCGTTGATGCTGGTCGCAGGGATCGTCGTGAGGGGCGAGGGGTTCACGACCGCCACCCTGCTGTTCTGGCTCGGCCTGGTGGTCGGGACGGTGTTCCTGTCATCGTTGCTCGACGGGATCTGGGGGGCGGCGGATCCGTGGGCCAACCTCGAGTCCCTGTACCGGATCGAGGGGGTCGAAACGGCCCGGCGCACTCCGCCGTGGTGGCTCGGCCCCGTCCTCCTGTACGCGTTGTTCTGGTTCGAGCTCGTCTCGGGCGCCGGCTTCGAGGATTTCTGGGTAGTGACCGTCGTCGTCCTCTACTCGATCTACGCGTTCTCGCTCCGTGCCGCGTTCCATGAGGACTGGGCGAGGGCCGATCCGTTCTCGATCCTGTTCGGGTTCGCCGGGCGGATCGCTCCACTGCGTCTCGGTGACGACGGCATCTTCGCGCGGAGCCCCCTGGCCGGAATCGACGAACGCGAGCCGATGGACCGGGCGTTATTCGCATCGGTCTTCGTGATCCTCGCCTCAACGACGCTCGACAACATCCGGGAGACCGTGGCGTGGACGGATTTCAGGCTCTCGACCGGACTAGACGCGCTCCCACCTCGCCTGCTCGACTCCCTCGCGTTCGTCGTCTTCGGGATCATGTTCCTGGCTCCCTTCCTCCTCGCGACTTCGACGGCCCGAAGGTGGAAGAAAGACGATTCGGTCGTTGGGGTCGCCCGTCGCTTCGGATGGTCCCTCGTTCCCATCGGGGTCGCCTACGTCCTGTCGCACAACGCGCCGTTGTTGATCACCGGCGTCCCGAGACTCGTGGCGCTCCTGTCCGATCCGTTCGAACTCGGATGGAACCTCTTCGGAACCGCAAGCGCGTTCGGAAGCTTCGCCCCGTCTCCGAAGCTCGTGTGGTTCCTCGAGGTCGCCTTGATCGTCGGGGGCCACATCCTGGGAGTCTTATCGGCCCACCGGACCGCCGTCAGGCTGGCTCCCTCGCATGGGGCCGCGGTCAGGAGTCAGTACGCGCTGACGGGCCTCATGACCATGTACACGGTCGTCACGCTGGCCCTCCTGGCTCAACCGCTCGTTAGTTCCTAGACCGAGGAAAGGTGATCCGAAGTGCCGCTAGCTCATATCCTGTCTAACGGAGGTGGTCCCGACCTGGAGCTCCTCATCGCCGCGTTCGGGGCCGGGGTCCTCGGGGTCATCTTCTTCCTGCAGAAGGCGGTGAAGCCGCAGGTGAGCGTCATCCTTCTCTTGGTCGCGGTCGCCCTCGGGATCACGGCG
>JAENWQ010000112.1 GCA_016649855.1 Actinomycetota bacterium
ACGCTCCCGCTCTCGATGTGCTCGAGGGGATGGACCTCACGGAGGGCGAGGCCCGCGATCCGCATGTCTGGCTCGATCCGATCAGGCTGTCCGAGATCGTCGAGAGGACCGCGCTCGCGATGTCCGAAGCGTTCCCCGACCGGAGAGACGAGCTGCTGCAGCGGGCGGATGCCCTCGGAGATCGGCTCCTCGAGTTGGATCGCGATCTCCAAGATGGGCTTGCCGACTGCGATCGTCACGAGATCGTTACCAGCCACGCGGCATTCGGTTACCTCGCCGACCGCTACGGCCTCGAGCAGATCGCCATCTCCGGGTTCAGCCCCGAGGCCGAACCGTCTCCGGGACGGATCGCCGAGGTCATCGATCTCGCCCGGGCCCACGGCGTCACGACCATCTTCTTCGAGACCCTCGTGTCGCCCGACATCGCGGAGACGATCGCCGACGAGATCGGCGTCGAAACGGCGGTCCTCGAACCCCTCGAAACCGAACCTGATGAAGGTGACTACCTTGACGCCATGGCCCGCAACCTCGAAACACTCAAACGCGCCCTCGGTTGCACGTGAGCACTCCCCCGTTCGAGCTTCGCGGAGGAACGATCGCCCTCGGAAAGGTTCCTGTGCTTTCGGGGATCGATCTGACGATCAACGACGGGGAGTTCCTCGTGATCCTCGGGAGCAACGGATCGGGAAAGACCACTTTGGTCCGCGCGCTGCTCGGTCTCATCCCCCTTGCCCAGGGCGAGCTGACCCTCTTCGGGACGCCGCTTGGAAGATTCCGTGAGTGGTCCCGTGTCGGGTACGTCCCCCAACGTTTCAGCGCCACCGCCGGGGTTCCCGTCAGCGTCGAGGAGGTCGTGCTCTCCGGGAGGGTTTCGGTGGCCCGGCGTTTCCGCGGCTACGGGAAGGACGACCGCGAGGCCGCCCGAGAAGCCCTCGAGGCGGTGCAGCTGGCCGGCAGGATCCATGACCCGGTCGATGAGCTGTCCATGGGCCAGCAGCAACGGGTTCTGATCGCCCGGGCTCTCGCCGGCGGGCCGGATGTGCTGGTTCTCGACGAACCACTCGCCGGTGTCGATCAGGAGCGTCAGGGCAACTTCGCCATGACCTTGAGCGAGCTGAACCGCTCCGGCCGAACGGTCGTGCTGGTCGCTCACGAATTGGGGGTGCTCCAATCGCTCGTCTCGAGGGCAGTGCAGCTGGGTGACGGCCGGATCGGCTACGACGGGCCCCCGCTCGACGAGCACTTCCACATCGAACACATCCACCATCACCCGGGCATCGAGGCGGCTCTCCCGAACCTCCCACCGGAGGCGAGGTGAGCAGCGTCTTCGAGATCTGTCCGTTCGAGGTCTGCACCTATCCCTTCATGCAACGCGCCTTGATCGCTGCGTTCTTCATCGGCCTTGCCGCTCCTGCCATCGGCGTGTTCCTGGTCCAGCGGCGTCTCTCGCTGATGGGCGACGGGATCGGCCACGTCGCCTTCGCCGGGGTCGCGGCCGGGTTCCTCTTCGGCATCGCTCCCGTGTGGACCGCACTGATCGCGGCCGTGATCGGTGCGGTCGTGCTCGAGCTCCTCCGGGCCCGGGGAAGAACCGCGGGCGACGTCGCGCTAGCCCTGATCTTCTATGGAGGGATAGCGGGAGGTGTGTTCATGATCTCGCTGTCAGGCTCGAGTAACACCAACCTGATCTCCTACCTCTTCGGCTCCGTCGTAACGGTCGACGAGGCCGACGTGACGCTGAGCGCCGTCGTAGCGGGCTGCGTGCTGGGCATCACATACCTCCTGCGGAAAGAACTGTTCGCCGTTTGCTACGACGAGGACGTGGCTCGAACCTCGGGCCTCAACGTGAGTGCGCTGAACATCCTGATCGCCGTGACCGCGGCGGTAACCGTGGCCGTCACCATGAGGGTGGTGGGCCTCCTTCTCGTCTCAGCGATGCTCGTGCTGCCGGTTGCCGCAGCGCTCCAGCTAACCCGTAGCTTCCGTGCGACGGTCATCGTGAGCCTGGCGCTCGGAGCGGTCGAGAGCATCGGCGGCCTGACGGTCGCGTTCTACGGCGACGTCTATCCGGCGGCAACCATCGTGCTCGGGGCGATCGCCGTCTTCGGTGCCGCGGCGACCTTCCGTATGGTGGCGCGATGAGAGCGCCCGCCGCGATCGGGAAAACATGAGCGAGACCAGGAAGCGCTCGACCCGCCAGCGCGAAGCGGTCTCCCGCGCGCTCGAGGGGGCCGGCGGGTTCCGCAGCGCCCAGGACCTCTTCGACTCGCTGCGCGATGACGGGGCCAAGATCAGCCTTACAACCGTCTACCGCACGCTTCAGTACCTCGCAGATGAAGGCTCCGTGGACGTGCTGAGGTCGCACGACGGTGAGGCGATCTACCGCCGTTGTTCCTCGAGCGAGCACCACCATCACCTCGTGTGTCGCGAATGCGGTGCCGCGGTCGAGATCGAGAGCGACGAGGTCGAGGACTGGGCGAAGCGCGTGGCGACGCGCCACGGCTTCACCTCCGTCGACCACCTCGCCGAGATCTACGGCGTCTGCCAGAAGTGCGCCGGCTAACCCCCGGCCTTTCCTGGGCTGAAGGTCGATTTCCGCGCACAGAAAATGGGCCCATTTACGCGCTCTAAGACCCTCAGGTGCACCCTGGAGCAAGCTCCAGGGTTTTAGAGCGCGGAATCGGTACTTTCTTTTCTCAGGCTAGAGGGGCGCCGGTTAGGGCGTTGGGGGTGGGGGTGGCGTGGGAACGTCCCCTCCTCCGAAGGCCGCCTGGAAGCCCCTGAGGAGCTCGACCGGGATGGGGATGACCAGGGTCGAGTTCTGCTCGGCGGCGACGTCGGTCACGGTCTGCAGATACCGCAGCTGGTAGGCGAGGGGGTGGCGAGACATGATCTCACCGGCCTCGGCCAGCCGCTGGGCAGCCTGGAACTCGCCCTCGGCGTTGATGACCTTGGCCCGGCGCTCTCGTTCGGCCTCGGCCTGCTTGGCCATCGCCCGCTGCATCTCCGTCGGCAGGTCGACATCTTTGATCTCGACGAGAGCGACCTTGATGCCCCAGGGATCGGTGAGGTCATCGATGATCCGCTGGAGATCGGCGTTGAGCCTGTCACGCTCCGACAGGATCTCGTCGAGGTCCGCCTTCGACAGCACCGCGCGCAGGGTCGTCTGTGCGATCTGGGAAGTGGCGAACAGGTAGTTCTGGATCTCGACTATCGCCCTGACCGGCTGAAAGACCTGGAAGTAGCAGACCGCGGTTACGCGCACGGTCACGTTGTCCCTGGTGATCACGTCCTGCGGGGGAACGTCGAGGGTCACGATCTGCAGGTTCACCTTCACCATGCGGTCGATGATCGGGATGATGAAGAAGAGACCCGGACCCTTGGCTTCTTCGATCACACGGCCGAGCCGGAAGATCACACCACGTTCGTATTCCTGAACGACCCTGATCGACGAGGACAGGATCACCAACGCCAGGATGACAACGATGCCCACCGCGTAATACACCTCGGCCCCTCCTCTAACTCTGGTCCGCGTCCTCGTGTTCGTGCATCGGTTCGACCAAGAGGACCAGACCTTCGGTCGCCATGATCTTCACCTTGGCTCCGGCTTCGATACCCATCTCCATGGTGCGAGCCCTCCACAGTGCGCCCTTCGTGATGACCGTACCTTCGGGAGCGATGTCGGTTTTAGCCACGCCGACGGTCCCGACCGGTGAGTCGGCACCCGATACCGGCCTCCGCAGCCGCACGCGAAGCGCCGCGGTCATCACCGAGACGAAGAACAAGATGGTCGATGCGAGGGCCGCGGCGATCGTCCAGGGGGTCACCAACAACTCTGAGGCCGCGCCCCGGAACAACAACGCCCCACCGCCGACGACCGCGCCTGCGCCTCCGATCGTGAAGATACCGAGCGCTCCGATCTGGAGATCGAGGAGGAACGCACACACCCCGGCCACGACGAGCAGCACCGCCGGCCATGAGGTCGGCAGCGCGCCCAGACCGTAGAGCGCCAGAGCGAGGGCCAGCACCCCCAGGATCCCGTCAAACCCGATCCCGGGGTTATAGAGCTCGAAGATCAGCCCGAACAGGGCGGCGAGCAGCAGCAGGTAGGCGATGTTTGGGTTGGTGACCGTGTGCAGCAGGCGGTCGAGCAGCCCCATGCCCTGGAATCTGATCGTGGCACTCAAGGAGCCGGAGTCTTCATCGAACGTCTCGAGCACGCGACCGTCACCGATCTCCTGCCCATCAAGATGCTGCAGGAGACCGTCGAGTGTCGAAGCCTCCCCTTCCACCATGGCCTCGGCGACCGCTTCCGCGGTGCTGACCGACCGCTCGACCCAGATCGGATCCTCGGGTCGTCCGACGGGGATAAACCTGTCGAGCCTCGCTCTGATCTCTCCGTAAGGCGCCCCATCTGGTAGTGCCAGATTGACGGGAACGGCGGGCCCGAGACTCGATTCCCCGGACATGTAGGTCTGATCGCACGCCGCCACGATGAACGTTCCGACCCCTGCGGCTTGAGCGCCTCGAGGAGCGATCCAGCAGATCATGGGCACCTCGGCATCTGCCATCGCCTCGATCAGCTTCTCGAGGTCTACATCGACGCCGCCCGGGGTATCGATCTCGATGATCACGGCCTGAGCACCGTCGCTCGAGGCCGATCCAAGTCGATCCACGAGGTAGTCGGCCTGCACGGGGTCCACGAGGTTCTTGATCTGGATGAGATCGACCGGGTCTCCCTGTGTTCCAGACTGAGCCTTTGCGCTGCTGATCGCCCCCCACAACACACCAAGGAGGAGCACGAGGAGGAGAGTCAGAGCTATGGCACGTTGCGACTTCATCGCCGTCGACTCTATCCGCGCCGGATATGAATGCCGCCTCGAGGGGTGTAGAACCACCTGATGCGCATAGACGAGTTCCTCGATCCGACGATCTTGATCGTCTCGGGTAAAGGCGGCGTCGGCAAGACGACGGTCTCGGCCTCGCTGGCCCTCGTCGCCGCGCGGCAAGGTCGCAAGGTATGCGTCGTCGAGGTGGACCAGAAGGGGACGCTCACCAAGCTCCTCGGCGGGCGCGAGGCCGCTTACGAACCGACCGAGCTCACCCCACGCGTATGGGGCGTGAACATCACTGCAGAACGGTCTCTGGCCGAATACCTCGAGGTCCAGTACCACATGAAGAGGATCTCCAAGGTGTTCACGTCATCGCATTTCGTCGACTACATCGCGACGGCCGCCCCGGGGCTGGAGGACATCCTGATCCTCGGGAAGATCTGGTACCTCGAGAAGGGGCGCAACATCGACCTCGACTTCGACACGATCATCGTCGATGCGCCGGCCGCCGGACACATGCTCACGTTCCTGTCGGCCCCCATGGGTCTGTCGGATGCGGTGCGCGTGGGGCCGATCAAACGGCAGTCGGAGTGGCTCGTGGAGATGCTCCAGGACCCGAAGCGGTCCAGGGTCCATCTGGTCACGCTCCCCGAGGAGATGCCCGTGAGCGAGACGCTCGAAACCGCGGCCGCCTTGGACGGCAAGGTCGGGATCGCCACCGGAAGCACGTTCGCGAATGCCGTCTACAGACCGCTGCTCGACGACGAGGAGCGCTCGCTCTTTGAGGAGATCGCCGCGGACGGAAGCATCGATGAGCTCTGCAAGGCCGCCGATCGCGTCGGTCTGTCTCTCGACGGCCGGGACCTCGAGGCGCTCGAGGGATACGCAGGGTTCCTGCAGTCGCGACGGGAGATCCAGGAGGGGCACCTCGCACGCCTACATGAGGGCACTGGTGAAGTGATCGACCTGCCGTTCCTGTTCTCCGCCGGTCTCGCTCTTCCCGATGTTGAATCACTGGCCGACGTCATCGAAGCCGAAGTGGCGACACTGTGAACCCCATCGACGAACTCGTTTCGGTCAAGGAGATCATCGTCTGCGCCGGCTCCGGCGGAGTCGGGAAGACCACCATCGCAGCGGCGATAGCTCTGCGCGCGGCGATGGAGGGGAAGAAGGCTGCGGTTCTCACGATCGATCCCGCAAAGAGGCTCGCATCGTCACTCGGGTTGAAGGAACTGTCGAGCGAGCCCACCAAGGTGTCGAAGAGGAAGTTCACCTCTGCGGGACTCGAACCAAAGGGTGAACTGCACGCGCTGATGCTCGATACGAAATCGACCTTCGACAAGGTCGTACTCCGGTACGCGCCGACCGCCGAGCAAGCCGAAAGGATCATCAACAACCGCTTCTACCGCAACATCTCAGGGACGTTGTCCGGGACACAGGAATACATGGCGATGGAGAAGCTCTACGAACTCCACGCCGATGGCGGCTACGACCTGATCGTCATCGATACTCCACCGACCAGGAACGCGCTCGACTTCCTCGACGCGCCCAAACGCCTGACCGACTTCTTCGAAAGCAGGGTGCTGAGGTGGTTCCTCCTGCCCTACATGAAGGCGTCCGGTGGCATCATGCGGATCGCGAACGTTGCGGCGACCACGTTCCTGCGGATCGTGAAGAAGATCGTGGGCGCCGAAGTGCTCGAGGACACGGCTGAGTTCTTCGGCAATCTCGAGGGCATGTACGAGGGCTTCAAACAACGCGCTCTCGATGTTGCCGCGCTCCTCAAGTCCGACGTCACCTCGTTCGTGGTCGTGACGTCTCCGGCCGAGGACTCAGTGACCGAGGCAACCTTCTTCGCGACGCGTCTGAACGAGTCCGGCCTGCCCTTCGGTGCGCTGGTCGTGAACCGGGTTCACCCATCGTTCGGAGAACCGGTCGAGGTGACCCCGAGGCAGCTCCGGCGCCTGGAGGAAGGCGACGACCGTGACCGACTCCTGGGCAAGCTCCTGACCAACGAGGGCCGCTTCCGCAAGCTGGTCACCCTCGAAGAGAAGAACCTCAACTCTCTGGCCCGACGGATCCCCCGCCACCTCTGGGTGCGCGTGCCTTATCTCCGGACCGAGGCGGTGGACTTCCCCGGACTGATCGAGATCGGGGACCGGCTCTTCGACGCCAAGGCCGACGCGGTCTAGAATCTGCCTCGTGATCGCCGCCAAGTTGATCGAAGGCTTCGTTTTCGTCTTGACCGTTGGGACCACCATCTTTGCGGTCTCCCTCGGCGTCATGCTGTTCCGCCTCCGGGGCTCAGACAAGGGCCCCGCATACAAGGGTGGGGTCGGACAGTGGTCATGGGCCGCCCACCGGGTCACCGGCGTGGCGATCATCGCCTTTCTCTTCGGCCACATCGTCGACACGTTCGCGGTTGGATTCGGCCCCGAGCTCTACAACGAGACGATCAGCCTTTACCAGCAGTGGTGGTTCAAGCCGTTCGAGGTCGGACTGATCGCCGCCGTGGTCTTCCATGCATTCAACGGGATGAGGATCATCATCTTCGACTTCTGGCCTCGCATGGCTTTGAGGCACAAACAGTTCGCCTACGTCCAGTTCGCGCTGTCGTTCCTCGCGTTCGCGCCGGCGGCATTCTTCATGCTCCGTTCGGCCTACGAAGGCTCTCCCTTCTCCTGATGGCGGTAGTCGAAGAGGGACTCGCACCGAGGTTGTCCTCGATCATCAGAGAGATCGCACGCGGCGTGAACCGCGTCGGCGCCAAGGCGGACGGATCGGGGACCAAGGGCCTCCTGAAGGTCGAACGCCTCGAGGGCGTCAAGCGGGTGTTCCAGGCCTACTGGACCCCCTTCCAGATCAGCATCGCCGGAGAGGTCGTCAGCCTCCGGTTGGACATACCGAAGCCTCACCTCCACTGGTGTGAGGCCTATCTGACGCCCGATCAGCGGAACTGGATCCTCTACTTCCACGAGCGTGAGGACGGACAGAGCGAACTCGTCTACTACCGCGACTACGCCACCCCGGAGGAAGCTGTCGAGGCGTTCTTCGGATTCGCCGAGTGGTACGCGCTGACGGCGACGGACACCACCTGGGATGAGATCTCCTACACGGTTGCGGCCGACTTCGACTGGACCGAGGGGCGCGAAACGTTGATCCCTACCTCCCTGGCCCCCGGCGTTCAGGAAGCGCTCAAGAAGTCCACGATCCTGTGGCTCAGGTGGCTCGACAACGGAACCGAACGTCAGATGCCGGTCTGGTACGTCTACGACCAGAAGGTCGGCAAGATCTACGTCATCTCGGGGGAGCGCCAGCAGCTGATCCCCGGCGCCGAGCGCCTGCGTTCCGCGGACGTCATCTTCAGGCAGAAGGGCAAGAACGTGAGGCTCGCGGAGATCCCGGCCACCGTCCGCGTCTTGCCGAAGGATGACGAGTGGGACGAACGCGCGGAGAAGCTCGCAGAGAAGCGGCTAAACATCCCGGGGCTACCGGAAGAGACTGCTCGTCGCTGGCGCGACGAGTGCGAGATCCTCGAACTAACCCTGCGCAACTAGTCTCAGCATCCTCACCTGAA
>JAENWQ010000060.1 GCA_016649855.1 Actinomycetota bacterium
CAGGTCATCCCCTCCGTTTTCAACCGAAGTGGGTTCGGCCCTCCACGAAGTCTTACCTCCGCTTCAGCCTGCCCATGGATAGATCACCAGGCTTCGGGTCTAGGACACGCGACTAAGTTCGCCCTATTCAGACTCGCTTTCGCTCCGGCTACGGCTCTCGCCTTAACCTTGCCACGCATCGCTAACTCGCCGGCTCATTCTTCAAAAGGCACGCCGTCACACGACACAAGTGTCGTGCTCCGACTGTTTGTAGGCGTACGGGTTCAGGTACTATTTCACTCCCCTCCCGGGGTACTTTTCACCTTTCCCTCACGGTACTGGTTCACTATCGGTCGCTAGGGAGTAGTTAGCCTTACCAGGTGGGCCTGGCAAATTCGCACGGAATTCCTCGGGCTCCGTACTACTTGGGAACAACATCGGGAGACAGGTCGGTTTTCGCCTACCGGGCTATTACCGTCTATGGCCTAACTTTCCAAAAAGTTCGGCTAACCGCCTGTTTTGTAACTCCCTGATCCTTCTGGTGCAGGATCAGATGTGTCCCACGACCCCCCTGTGGCAACGCCACCAGGCTTTAACACCACAGAGGTTTGGGCTCATCCCGTTTCGCTCGCCGCTACTAAGGGACTCACTATTTGTTTTCTCTTCCTCGGGTTACTGAGATGTTTCAGTTCACCCGGTTCCCTCCACGTGCCCTATGTATTCAGACACGGGTACCAGCGCATTACCGCTGGTGGGTTTCCCCATTCGGACATCCTCGGATCAAGGGTTGCTTGGCGCCTCCCCGAGGCTTTTCGCAGCCTGCCACGTCCTTCGTCGGCTCCTAGCGCCTAGGCATCCACCGTACGCCCTTATTAGCTTGGTGTAGATGCTCGCGCTCGCTATGGAGTTTCCAAGGTGCTTCAGAGGAAGGTTCCTCCCCCGCCAAGACGTTTCTGGGGCAAAAAAATCCGCCGACTGAGCTTCTGCCGGCGGGTGCGTACCTCGTGCGTGGTCGCGTTGACCGAGCTAGAGGCACTCCCCATAGGTCTTCAGCAAGGAACGTTCCTTTCTCGTCCTGAACAGCCTGCGCATTCTATGCACGCCTGGGGAGGTGGTCAACTCACCCTCCCGAGGCAAGCCTGGACCGCAGCGCGGCGAGCTGTTCCTGGACCCGCTCCGGCGCGGTTCCCCCGTGCGACAACCTTGCCCGCATCCCACGCGAGGCATCCACCACCTCGAGATCGTCGACCTCGAAGGCGTCGTGGGCTGCCGTCAAAGCGGTCGCATCGAGGGGATCGCCCGAATCCTCCACCAAGGCGACCAGATGTCCGACGGTCTCGTGAGCAGCGCGGAACGACACCCCACGGCCGACGAGGATCTCGGCGAGGTCTGTTGCCCACATCGCCCCCTCCTCGGCCACCCTGGCAAGGCGGTCCTCGTCGAACACGATCCCCGAGACCATCGCGGTCATGCCCCGCGCGCATCCGAGGGCCCTGCCCACCGACCGGAACAGCAGCTCCTTGTCCTCCTGCATGTCCCGGTCGTAGGCCAGCGGGAGCCCCTTGAGGAGCGTCAACATCGCCATGAGGTCCCCGATGGCGGGCCCGGAGCGGCCCCGGATGAGCTCGGCCATATCCGGATTCCTCTTCTGCGGCATCATGCTCGAGCCGGTCGACCACTCGTCGGGGAGGCGGGCGAAACCGAACACCGGCGAGGCCCATAGGACGATCTCCTCGGCGAGACGCGACAGATGAACGCCCAGCAGAGCGGTCGCGTACAGGAGGTCGCAGGCGAAGTCCCGGTCCGAGACCGCGTCCATCGCGTTGTCGAAGACCGCTCCGAACCCGAGATGCTCGGCCGCAACCTTCGCATCGAGTGGAAGCGTCGTCCCGGCGAGGGCACCGGCCCCCAACGGGCTGACGTCGGCGGCCTGCCCGGCCGACTCGATGCGGCCTAGATCTCGCAACAAGGCAAAGCCGTGCGCAAGGAGATGGAAGCCGGCCGAAACGGGCTGAGCCGGCTGCATGTGGGTGAAGCCGGGCATCACCGTTTCGGTATGAGCCTCCGCCTGCACCGCGAGCGCCTCGATCAGCTCGGTAACCGCCCCCGCAAGTTCGCCCGCGGCGTCCTTGCAGTAGAGACGCACGTCGGTCGCGACGAGATCGTTGCGGCTGCGCCCTGCGTGGATCTTGCGGCCGGTCTCTCCTAGTGACTCGGTCAGGCTCCGCTCGACGAGCGAATGGACGTCCTCATCACCATCACCCGGACCAAGCTCGCCCGCCCGCCACGTCGCCAGTAGCTCGTCGAGCGTGGCGTCAACCGCCCCGACCTCGTCCGCGTCGAGCAAGCCCGCCGCTTGGAGCACGCGCGCGTGCGCCTTGGTCGCGGCCACATCGGCCCCGAGCAGGACGATGTCGACATCGATCGACGCGCTCAGCGCGAACATCTTCGGGTCCGGACCGGCCCCGAAGCGCCCGCCCCACAACATCTCGTTATCTGCCACTGCTCAGTCGCCCGGGCCGTTCACCTTCGACCAGTTGCGGGTCGAAAGACCCCACAGCCTCACGAAGCCGGCCGCATCAGCGTGGTCGAAGACGTCGTCGTCATCGTAGGTAGCGAGGCCGTGGTCGTAGAGCGACTTCTCGGAGCGGCGTCCGCTCGGCGTGCATCCGCCGGAAGTGAACGAGAGCCTGACCTCGCCCGAGACCGGTACCTGGGTCGACTCGGCGAACGCATCGAGCGCCGCGCGCAGCGGCGAGAACCACAGACCTTCGTAGACGACCTCGGCCCACTTGAGCTCGAGGTGACGCTTCTCACGAGCGACAGAGCGTTCGAGGGTCAACCCCTCGAGATCGCGATGCGCGGAAATGAGCGAAAGAGCGGCCGGGGCTTCGTAGATCTCGCGGGTCTTGATCCCCACGAGACGGTCCTCGACCATGTCGACGCGCCCGAAACCGTAGCTGCCGG
The DNA here is from genome assembly GCA_016649855.1 of Actinomycetota bacterium. Taxonomy (GTDB): domain Bacteria; phylum Actinomycetota; class CADDZG01; order CADDZG01; family WHSQ01; genus WHTI01. The sequence goes on from JAENWQ010000060.1 coordinate 2,947, forward strand.
CGATCTTCCCGGCGGCTTCGATCGCGTTCAGAGGGGTGACGGATTCGCCGTCGATCGACACCGGAATCCCGGACTCGAACCCGACGGTCATCTCGCCCGGGCCCTGGGCATCCCCGGAGGTCACCTCGTAGATGTCGGCCGGAGGCGCGGCCCAGGGGTCCTCGAGCACGCCGCACTCGATGCTCCTGCCCCATACGTTCTCGTCGATCGAGTACGGAGACGACTTCGTGCTGCTGATCGGGAGGCCGCGCTCCTCGGCATACGAGATCGTCTGCTCACGGCTCATCCCCCAATCTCTGACCGGCGCGAGCACTTCGATGTCGGGCGCGAGCGCAGAGAGGGCGACCTCGAAGCGGACCTGGTCGTTCCCCTTTCCGGTGCAGCCATGCGCTACCGCGGTCGCTCCGGTCTCTTTGGCGATATCGATCAGAACCTTGGAGATGAGCGGGCGGGACAGAGCCGACACGAGCGGATAGCGCCCCTGATACAGCGCGTTCATCTTGAGGGCCGGCATCAGGAAGCCATCGACGAACTCCGTGCGGGCGTCGATCAGCATCGAGTCGGCCGCACCGAGGGTCATGGCCCGTTCGACCGCCCCCTCGAGATCGCCCTGTTGTCCGACGTCGACAGCGGCTGCGATCACGTCGTAGCCGCGCTCACCCAGCCACGGGATCGCGACCGAGGTGTCGAGGCCCCCTGAGTACGCGAGCACGACCTTCTTCTTGTTCGGCATCTAGCTCTCCTCTTCTCTGTCGTTGCCCGACCACCTGGCCGCAAGAGTCACGGCCTGATCGGGCGACGGTGTTGCAACGAAGATCGTGTCGTCGCCGGCAACCGTGCCGGCGACCTCGTCGAGGCCTGCAAGGTCGATCGCTCGCGCGACCGCTGATCCGTGGCCGGGGGCGGTTAGCACGACGACGAGTGAATGCGCGGTGCGAACATCGAGCGAGAACTCCTCCAGCGTCCGTTCGAGGTTGCGGATCATCAGATCGCTCCCGTGGGTGCGGCCGAGCTCATCGGGAAGCAGGTAAACGAAGTCTTCGCCGGAACGGAGCTTCGCCGCGCCGACCTCGCGCAGGTCGCGCGACACGGTTGCCTGGGTCACCTCATGGCCAGCAGCGCGCAGAGCATCCACGATGTCCTTCTGGCTCGATGCCTTGCCCGAGTGAAGGATCCGCAGCAGGTCGCGCTTCCGGTCAGATCGCATCGAACACCTCCTCTAGGACACTCAATCCCTGATCTATCTCTTCATCCGAGATCACCAACGGCGGAACGAACCTGATCACACGGTCACCGATGTCGTTCACCAGCACCTTGCGTTCGAGGCACGCCCCCGCTACCGCACGGGCTCCGCCATCCGGTAGCTCGAGGCCGATCATCAGGCCCTTGCCGCGCACCACCGACCCCTCGGGAGCGATCGCGGACAATCCCTTCATCAGACGCTCGCCCCCGCTCGCCGCGCGATCGCACAGACCTTCTTCTTCGATCACGTCCAGGACCGCGAGGGCCGCCGCCGACGGTACCGGGCCGCCCCCGAACGTCGAGCCGTGATCGCCGACCTGGAACGAATCCGCCACCTCGGGACGAGCGAGGCACGCGCCCATCGGCAATCCCCCGGCGAGCGCTTTGCCGAGACAGAGGATGTCCGGTCGCGCGCCCTCGTGCTCGTAGGCGAAGTGACGACCCGTCCGCGCCAGACCGGTCTGGATCTCGTCGATGATCAACAGCGCACCGGCGTCGTCGCACAGGGCACGAACGTCCTTCAGGTAGCCGGGGCTGGGAACGATCACCCCGGCCTCACCCTGGATCGCCTCGATGATCACCGCAGCGACCGTTCCATCAAGCGCCCGTTCGAGGGCGCCTGGGTCGTCGAAGGGAACGTGCACGAAGCCGAGCGGCAAGGGCTCGAAGGGTGCTTGCTTGTCGGGCTGACCGGTGGCCGCCAGCGCTCCGAGCGTACGTCCGTGGAAACCCTTCTCCGTGGCCACGATCGTCCGCTTCGCATCCCCCCACCGGCGGGCGAGCTTGATCGCGCACTCCACCGCCTCGGCACCGGAGTTCCCGAAGAACACCTTCATGCCGCCGGTCATGTTCGACAGTCTCCCGGCGAGCTCCGCCTGGGGCCTCGTCAGATACAGGTTCGACACGTGGACCAGCGACGCCGCCTGATAGGAGATCGCTGCGGTCACCTTCGGGTGGCAGTGCCCCACGCTGGCGACCGCGATCCCCGCCATCAGATCGAGGTACCGATCGCCCGAGGAGTCGCGCAGCCACACGCCCTCTCCCGAGAGGAACTCGACCGGCCATCTCTTGTAGGTCGGCATCGTGACGTCGTCGAGCTGGGTCACTCCGCCGCCCCCAAGACCTGCGTTCCGACGCCCTCGTCGGTGAAGACCTCGAGCAACAACGCGTGCTCCACGCGGCCGTCGATGATGTGCGCCTTGCCGGCACCGTGGTCGAGCGCGTGAAGGATCGACGCAGCCTTGGGTCGCATCCCCGCCGACAGCCCGGGCAGGAGGGCACGCAACTCCTCGGCCTGGAGGCCAGAGATCAGCGATCCGGCGGCACCGAGATCCGCGTAGAGACCCTCGATGTTCGTCAGGTACACGAGCTTCGAGGCGCCCATCGCCCCGGCGATCGAGCCCGCGGCGGCATCTGCGTTGACGTTCAACGGTCCTCCATCCGCATCGGGCGCGATCGAGGCAACGACCGGCGTGTATCCGTTCTCGAGCAGCGAGTCGAGGAGCGCCGCGTTGACGCCCGTCACCCGGCCGACCATCCCGATGTCCTCGCCGCCCGGACCGGCGGTGACCTCAGCGGTCAGCAGGCCTCCATCGGCACCACTCAGGCCGACGGGAGCGAGCCCGGCAGACTTGAGAAGTCCCACGAGCTCGAAGTTGATCTGTCCGATGAGCACGCTCTTCACGATGTCGATCGACTCTGCGGTAGTCACGCGCAAGCCCCCGACGAACGACGGCTCGATGCCTGCGCGATCCATCGCCCTCGAGACCTGGGGGCCACCACCGTGGACGACGACCAACCTCATCCCGACGAGGGCAAGGAGGGCCAGGTCGCCGGCGACCGAAGCGGCTTGCTTCGGATCCTCGAGCGCCTCGCCGCCGATCTTGACCACCACCGTGGAGCCATGGTGGCGGCGGATCCAGGGCAGAGCTTCGGCCAGGGTGTGCGTCTTCGACAGGGTCTGCGCGTCCATCACGTCGTTCCGAAGGCGTTGAGCTTGACGTAATCGGGTGAGAGATCGCAGGCGAGGACGGTCGCGGCGCCCGGGCCGCGTCCGACGACGCACGATAGCGAGAAGTCGCCCTCCATCGCGGTCGCCGCGGCGCCAAGATCGCCCGTGGGCGCTCCGGCCGAGAAGACCAGCGTGTCCCCGATCGAGACCGAAACGTCATCGAGCGACATCGAGCGATCGACGGCGCCCATGGCCGACAGCACGCGGCCCCAGTTCGGATCCGAGCCGTGCACCGCAGCGCGCCACAGATCCGACGCGGCCACCGAACGACCGAGCGCCGCGGCCTCTTCTTCGTCGCCCGCTCCGGTCACGGCGATCGAAACGAGACGCGTCCCGCCTTCGGCGTCTCTGACTATCTGCTCCGCGAGCGCCGCGCAGATCTGCTCGAGGTCGGCAGAGAACTCATCGAGGGCGACCGGAGCTCCCCGACCAGTCGAGAACAGATAGACCGAGTCGTTAGTCGACTCGCACGCGTCGATGCAGATGCGGTTGAACGTCCGGTTCACGGCCCCGGCGAGCAGGCCCTGGAGTACCGCTCCTTCGATCGGTGCGTCGGTCGCCACGAACGCCAGCATCGTGGCCATATTCGGAGCGATCATCGCCGCACCCTTGGCGACGCCTACGAGGGAGCCGGCCGACGCGAGCTTGACGCGCGAGTCGGTCGTCCGGATCGCATCGAAGAACGGTGCGACGTCGGAGGACATCGCACCCGGTGCTTCTGCGAGCGACCCCACGATCTTGTCGACGGGGAGCATCACCCCGATCGGTCCGGTCGACGACACCAGCACCTCTTGCGCGGCCACACCGAGGACGGCGGCCGCTGCGGCCGCCGTCGCCCGGACCGCGGCCTCCCCGTCGGGGCCGGTGCAGGCATTGGCGTTGCCGCTGTTGACGACCAACGCGCGGACCGGTGAGCCGAGGAGAGAGCGGGACCACTTCACCGGAGCAGCGGCCGCAGCGTTCCGGGTGAAGACGCCCGCCCACTCGAGCGGTGTCTCAGAGACGAGCACGCCCAGATCCGGCCTCCCGCTCCTCTTGATCCCGCAGGAGAGCGACGCGGAGGTGATCCCTGCGGGCCACTTCACGGCCACACCCCAACCGCCGACAGCCCGAGCGACTCATCGAGGCCGAGGGCGAGGTTGGCGTTCTGCAAGGCCTGTCCGGCGGCGCCCTTCCCGAGATTGTCGATCGCGCAAGAGCACACGAGGAACCCGGCGCGGGCATCCACCCGCGCCGACACAGACGCTCGGTTGGAGCCCGAGAGGGCCTTCGTCTCGGGCCACTGGTCGGTCACCTCGATGAACGCTTCATCGCCGTACGCGCTCTCGAGCACCGCCAGCGCGGCCGCGTCGTCGAGCTCGCCCAGCAGCTTGGCCCGGGCGGTGACGAGCAGCCCCCTCGCCATCGGGGCGAGGTGAGGGGTGAACGACACGGTCGCGTTCATCCCTCCAAAGTGCTCGAGGCCCCTCTCGATCTCGGGCACGTGGCGATGGACGGTGGCGCCGTATGCCTTGATCGATCCGGTGAGCGACGCGAGCGAATACTCGTCGCCGGCTTGCCGGCCGGCCCCCGAGGTGCCGGAGATCGCATCGATCACGACGGGGCCGTCGATCAGACCTGCACTGGCGAACGGGATCAGGCACAAGAGCGACGCGGTCGGATAACAGCCGGGGTTGGCGATCCTCGTGGCCTCGGGAAGTTCTGCCCGGGTGTATTCGGTCAGCCCGTAGACCCAGTCCGGATCGGCGCGGTGGTCGTCGGAGAGATCCACCACAACAGCAGCCGCCGGGTCACCGAGTTCCTTAAGGGCGCCGGAGGGCAGGCATGAGAACAACACGTCGACCTCCGCTCCTACGGCCTCCTCTGGGGACGCGAAGGTCGATCCCGATAGCGATTCGTCTCGACGAATCACCGACCAGGATGTGAGATGCGGGTGGGCCTCGGTAAGGCTCCGTCCCCGCGACCGGTCGGCCGCCACGCAGGCGACCTCGAGCGCCGGATGAGACGCGAGCAGGCGAAGAAGCTCGCCACCGCTGTATCCTGATGCACCTAGTACGCTTGCTGAATGGCCCATGAGTGCAAAGATATGCACTTTTCCGCATAGATGCAAACGACCTAGCCGCGCGGCTCCTGGTACACCTTCCTCCGGAAGACGTCGGTGGCGAGCGACGACACGCGATCGAGGATCAGCAGGCCGTCCAGATGGTCGATCTCGTGCTGGAAGGCACGCGCCTCGAAGCCGTCGGTCTCGATCGCGAGGACCTCGCCCTCGGGCGAGCGACCGTGCACCACGACCCGCTTCGCCCGCGCCACGTTCGCGGTGAGGTCGGGGACGCTCATACAGCCCTCACGCCCCACCTCCCTGCCCGAGGACTCGACCACCACGGGATCGAACACCACGACCAGGCCGTGGCACCTCTTCGTCTTGGGGTGTCCGGTCACGTCGAGGGCCAGCGCCCGCCGCGAGACCCCGATCTGGGGCGCTGCCAAACCGACGCAGCCGGGGGACGCCCGCATCGTGTCGATCAGATCCGCGACGAGCTCATCGTCGGGGGCGTCTCCCATCGCTACGGCGGTGCGTTTGAGAACCCTCTCGGGGATCCTGAGTACTGGATGTATCCCCACCTTCTAGAGGAGGTCTGCCTCGATCGGATGGACGCTGACGTCCACCCCGATCTCGGATGCGATACCGGTGAGCAGGTCTTCGAGACCTTTTCCGTCGGAGGCCGCCACCTCCATCATCAAAGCGTAGACGGGTTCCTCGGGGGAGCCGATGATCCGGGACGTGAGGTCGGTCACGTTCGCGCCGGCGCTCGCGAGCGCGTCCGATATCCGGAACACGATCCCGGGGTGATCGGCGCCGTACACCGACACCATGTGCGTGGGGGCATCGAAGTCGAGCGCCGCCTCCTCGACGGGCTTGACCGTGATCATCACACCGAGATCGTCGGCAGCTCCGGCCAAACTCGCCTCGAGCGTCCCTTGCGGGCCGTCCGAGGAAATGACGAGCATCATCGAGAAATGGCCCCGCAGGATCGTGGAGGTGGCGTCCTCGAGATTGCATCCGGTCTCGAACAACGCCCGCGTCACGCCCGCGACGATGCCCGGACGGTCGTTGCCGATGACGGTTACCGCGTAGTGATGAGGTCCGCTCATAGAGCCAAGGCTACTCAACCGTAGGCGATCACGCGCTCCGGGCGGATCTCGAGGAACCGGTACCCGCGAGGTGGGCGAAACCCTTCTATTCCAGGCCACCCGGCCCTACCCAACCGCGAGGATCAAGACCATCCTTGAGTCAACGGCAGACAAGGGAGGATCGATGAACGTCCTGTTCGCAACCGACGGGTCGAAACCCGCCCACGACGCCGGGCTCCTGCTGGAGAAGATCGGGAACCGGTCCGCCCTCGATCTGAAGGTCCTCGGCGTATCGACCTTCGAGATCTTGGTGCCGGAGAACCCGACGTTCGTCGCCGATTCCCTCGATCAACGGAGGGCCCACGCGAGGGAGATCGTGGACTCTGAGGTGGCCCGATTCGACGCCGCCGGCTTCCGCGCTGAGGCCCTGCTGGCCGAGGGAAGCCCCGGAGCTCAGATCGTGACGATGATCGAGAAGGAGGGTGCAGATCTAGCCGTGGTGGGGGCCGGAAGCCGCAACTGGCTGAACAATCTCCTGCTCGGCAGCGCAAGCACGTTCGTTCTCCATAACTCCCCCGCCTCTGTGCTGGTCACCCACGAAGCGACCCCCGGTGAGGGACCCGGACGGATCCTCGTGGCCGTGGACGGTTCCGAGGGTAGTCGCCTGGGAGTCGAGACGATCGCCCGGTTGGCGGATCCGGAACGAACTTCGATCCACGTCATCTCGGTGGCCGAAGCGCTACCGCCTCCATTCCTGCCCCTTCCCGGTATCGCCCCATCCCCTCTGCCACAACGCCACCCGGAGATCGAGAAAGCGTTGTCGCAGGGGGCCGAAGGCTACGCCGCCGCCGCGGTAAGCGTCCTGGACGAGGCCGGCTTTACGGTCGATTCCGAGATCGTCTCTGGGAGCCCGACCCGCCAGATCCTCGGGGTGGCCGAGAGCGGCCACTTCGACCTCGTCGTCGTAGGGTCACGGGGACTCGGACCGATCCGCCGCGCCTTCCTCGGCTCGGTCTCGGATCAGGTCTCCCGCTTCGCCCGTGCGACGCTGGTAGCCCGGCGCGAGAAGTAACGACCCCAGGATCAGTCGGCTCGTAGCGCCAGGAGTGCGATGTCGTCCCTTGCCTCCCCGCCGAAGTCGAGCACAGCGCCTTCGACCTTCTCGATGATCGACTTGGGGTCGAGCCCGGCGCATCCCTTGAGGACCTCGATCAACCGAGCGTCTCCGAAGATCTCGTTCTCGTCCCGGGCTTCGGTCACTCCGTCCGTGTAGAGCAACATCGCCTCGCCTTGCATCATCGTCACCGTGTCGATCGCTACCTCGACGTCGTGGAAGACACCGAGAAGGTCTCCGGCGGTGCCGACCTTCTCGACCCGTCCGTCCGATCGGATCACCATCGGCGCCGGGTGGCCCGCTCTCGAGAACCAGATCTTGCACCCGTCCTGGGTCGTCTCGAGGCATCCGTAAGCCATCGTGACGAACTCCTCTTCCTTGCACTCACGCAGGAGCGCTTGGTTCACGACCGGAACGACGGAATCGGGGCGGGCGGACGGAAGTGCTGCGGCTCGGATCGTGTGGCGAGCCAGCCCCGTGAGGGCCGCGGCGCGTGCCCCCTTCCCGCAAACATCCCCGATCGCCAGGGCCCAACTTGCAGAACCTGCGTCGAAGACGTCGTAGAAGTCACCTCCGACCTCGTTGCCCTCCCCCGCCGGGTGGTACGACGCGGCTAGTGCGATCCCTGGGATCGTCGGAAGGTCGGCCGGGAGGAGCGCTCGCTGCAGGATGCGGGCGATATGAGCACGCTCTTCGTACAGCCGGGAGTTCTCGACCGCGATCGCACACCGGCGGGCAAGTTCCGAAGCCAGCTCGAGATCGATCTGGTCGAAGTTGCGCTCCGGGGTCGAAGACGCAAGCGACAGGACACCGATGACCCTTCCGCGCACCGACAACGGCACGATGAGGATCGAGGTGAGACCGAGATCCTTCAGCATCGCGGCGTGTCGTTCGTCCTTCGCACCCGCCTCGATCATCTCGTCGGTGATCTCCGGGTAGAGCTGCCCTTCACCGGTGCTGAGCAACTCCTTCATCGGGTCGCTCTCCATATCGGTCGGATAGTTGGCCCGCAGGGTTCTGATCAGGTCGTCCTTCGTTGGATCGACGTGTACGCCGGCGACCCACTCAGAGGTCCCGTCGGCTCTGATCATGTCGATGCCGCACCAATCCGCAAGACGGGGAACCGTGAGCCGGGCGATGCGCTCGAGCGTCTCGCGGTGATCGAGCGATATCGAAACCACTCTGGTGGCTTCCGCGAGGAAACTGAGCCGTTCGCCGGCAGTCTCCGCCGCGGCCCTCGACGCTCGCTCACTCTCGAGGAGCCGTTTCTGATCGGTGATGTCCATCCCCACGCCGATCATCGTGGTCGGGTTGTCGTGATCGTCGGTGAACACCCGGCCCCTTCCCGCAACCCAGTGATCGGTCCCGTCCGGGAAGGGGACGCGGAACTCGACCGTGTACTCGCTCTTGTCCTCCAATGCGTTCTGGATCAAGCTCACCAACAGGTCCCGGTCGTCGGGATGCACGAGGGCAACGAATTCCTCGAAGGTGTCCACGGACTCACCCTGGGCCAGCCCGTGGATAGGTCCTAGTTGCTCGGACCACGCGAGATCACCGGTGGAGATGTCCCACTCCCAGGTGCCCATGCGCCCCGCCTCGAGGGCCAGGCGCAGTCGCTCTTCGTGACCCCGATCCGCAGGTGCGGACGCACCGGTAGGCAACCCGATCTCCATTCCCCCGCGAGCGACGATCGCCCGCCCTGGCTCGACAAACTCGGACCCCGCGTTCGTGAATCCTAACTCGCCCGACCACCGAAGCGGCTTTGGAACAGCAGCGCTACCATCCCACGAAGTCCCTGCTAAGCCGCGGCCGGACCCACCTCGGCGGTACGGCGGCCGGACGACAAGCGTTCGAGAGGCAGGAACGCAAGAAGGCACATGATGTGCGGGAGAAAGATGATCGAGATCGTCGAGAACGTGATCGCATGGAAGATGAGCGCAGCGACCAGCATCGTCCTCCCGATCCGGCCCCCTGCCAGCATGAGTGGAGACAACGACTCGAAGGTCACGATTAGGTATTGGGTGATGTGGAGGATCCAGGGGTGGTCGAGGAGGGGCTCGGCCAGGCCGGTTCCTCG
>JAENWQ010000113.1 GCA_016649855.1 Actinomycetota bacterium
GACGCTCGTCGCCCTGGCGTTGGTCCCCGGCCTGTTGGCGGTGTCGATCTATTACCGGGGGCTCAGGCAGACTCCTGCCTCAACCGCGACCTTGGCCGAACTTTCGTTCCCGCTGACCACGGTCATCCTCGGGTTCGCGCTGCCACCGTCCGACCCGCTGAGCGCATCCCAGTGGATCGGTCTCGCGATCCTGGCGGTGAGCATCACGGCCCTTGGGCTGGCCGGGGACAAGGGTCAGCCGATGAGATCACTCGGACGCACAACGCCTCGGTTCAACCTGGAGTTTGGGCGTCGCGAGGCAAGCGACCTCGAGTAGATCGCCCCCAAGGCTTGTGTCGCTGCGGGGACTTTGGGGTAACAAGCAGTGGAAGCCAACCGAAAAAGGAGCGCTTGCGCATGGTGAGATCGATGCTCGTCGTCATCTACTTCGTGATCGGACTGCTCGTTGCCAATTCACACGGGTACTTCGATGGCCTCAACGACCTTGAAAGCATCGTCTCGGCGATGCTCGCGGTCTTCCTGTGGCCACTCGTCGTGCTCGGAGTGAACGTTCGCATCGGGAGGCTCACCAAGAACTAATAGAGGAAGATGTGCCGATGTCCGATCGACCCGGCGTTCTCACCTCCGCTCCACCAAGCTTCACGATCGCCCAGGCCGAGGATCTCGCGCTCAGGATCTTCGACATCTCTGGAACCGCCTCGCTACTGGGAAGCGAGCGGGACCAGAACTTCAAGGTGGATGCCGAAGAGCGCGGGCGGTTCCTCCTGAAGCTCTCTAACGCCGCCGAGGATGACGCCGGGGTCGCCTACGAGATTGAGGCTCTGCTCCACATCACGCGGACCGACCCAGACCTGCCGGTCATGGAGCCGCGTCGAACGAGCTCGGGGAGCTACTGGGAACGGGTTCCCGGGGAGGCCGGGGCCACCCACCTCATCCGGTTGTTCTCGTTCCTGGGTGGGCGACATGCCTCGGCGACCGAGGTCGATCTCGGTGCCGTCTCCGACTTCGGGACCACGCTGGCGCGCCTCGGCCGCGCACTCAGGGGATTCTTCCATCCGGCGGCCGGCCGGCACCTGCTGTGGGACGAACGACGGGCAGCCGACCTTCGTCCGCTGGTCGATCACGTCACCGACGGTGCACAGCGGGCGTTGGTGACGAAGGCCCTCGACCGGTTCGACGAGCGGGTGGCGCCGGTGATCGGTTCGCTCCGGGCGCAGACGATCCACAACGATTTCTCGCTCGACAACACCCTCCTGGGACCGGACGACAAGGTCTCCGGCATCCTCGACTTCGGCGACCTGACGCATACGACACTCATGTGCGATCTGTCGACCGCGATGTCATCGGTCATGTTCGGCCGCGACGATCCTCTCGCTGCCGCCGAGGCCGTGGTCGGCGGTTACTCGTCGGTCACTCCGCTCGAGGACGCTGAGCTGATGGTGCTGCCGGAACTCCTGGCAGCGCGCCTCGGTGCGCTGATCGCGGTGGCTTCGTGGCGGGTGTTGTTCTTTCCCGAGAACGCCCCCTACATCATGGGTTCGGTCGAAGAGGCCGCCCTGCTCCTGGCGTGGCTCGATGCCGGTGGATACGAGGACCTCGCGCGCCGGATCGGTCCGCCCGGCGGGTCCGGAGCGGGCGTTTCCATCGACGCGCTTCGCGAGCGGCGGCGGGTCCTCGGCTCGGCGATGTCGCCTCTGTCTTACGACCGTCCCCTCCATCTCGTCCGGGGCGAGGGGCCGTGGCTGTTCGATGCCGATGGATCGAGATATCTCGACGCCTACAACAACGTCCCGGTCGTGGGGCATTGCCACCCTCACGTCACCGAGGCGATCGCAACGCAGTCTCGCGCGCTCAACACCAACCTCCGGTACCTGCACGAGAACGCGCTGGAACTCGCCGAGCGCCTCTGTGCCACGTTGCCGGCCGGCCTCGATGTCTGCATGTTCGTCAACTCCGGCAGCGAGGCCAACGATCTCGCCTGGCAACTAGCGCGCGCCGCGACCGGAAACGACGGAGGCATCGTGACCGCCTACGCGTACCATGGGGTCACGACCGCGGTGTCGGATCTGTCCCCGGAGCATTGGGCGCGCGGCTACAAGCCGCACGCGGTCGAGACGATCCCGGCCCCCGACGGCTACGCGGGCATCTACCGGCGCGACGAGGACGGGTGGGCCGAGCGGTACGCGGCCCATCTCGACGGGGCAGTGGCAGCCTTGGCCGAACGGGACCTGAAGCCCGCTGCCCTCTATCTCGACTCGGGCTTCACGAGCGACGGGATCTTGGCTCCTCCGCCCGCCTATGGGAGGGAGTTGGTGCGCCGGATCCGCACAGCGGGGGGACTGTTCGTGGCCGATGAGGTGCAGACCGGGTTCGGACGCTTGGGGGATCACTTGTGGGGTTTCGAGGCCTTCGGCGACGATGTGGTTCCAGACTTCGTCACGCTCGGGAAACCGATGGGCAACGGCCATCCGGTTGCCGCAGTGATCACTACCCACGAGATCGTCGATCGCTTCGCCGAGAAGATGGACTTCTTCAGCACTTTCGGAGGTAACCCCGTTGCCTGCGCGGCAGGGCTCGCGGTCCTGGACGTGATCGAGAGCGACGGGATCCCGGGGCGCGTCGCGGCTACGGGAACCGAGTTGATCGAAGCCCTGCGGGCGCTCGCCGACAGGCATCCGTCGATCGGAGAGGTGCGCGGCCGGGGACTCTTGATCGGGGTCGCGCTGGTGACGGACGGCGAGACCCGGGCCCCGGACGCTGCCCTCGCCGGCCGGGTGATCAACGGGATGCGGGGCCGGGGCGTCCTGATCGGAACCACCGGTCCGGACGACAACGTCCTCAAGATCCGGCCGCCGCTCGTGATCACCGGCGAACACGTCGAGCTCTTGACGACCGTCCTGGACGAAGTACTCGAGGACGCGACCTAACTCCCGACGGTTCAAGTAGATGAGACAACGAACGAGCCCGGGGAGTACTCCCCGGGCTCGTTGTGACGGTGATGGTCTGGTTACGGAAGTAGACCGCCCAGGCCGCCGGCGAACGGCTTGCCCAGCGCCAGCTGGACGCCGCCGATACTGCCGTGAGCCTGCAGGTAGGCCAGCTCGTGTCCGAGGTCGCCCACGCCGTTCGACGCGGGGAAGGGAGCGATGGCGACGGTGCTGAGAGTACCGAGCGCCGCTCCGTCGGCGGACAGGAACGCGGACCCGGAGTCCCCCGGGATGCCCGGGGTGACCGTGTACACGTTGTGCGTCCACCCACCGGCCGAGGTGCCGAGGCTGTATCCGGCCTTCGGGCTCAACTGGCTGATGCCCGATCGGAGGCTCGAGTTCCCGTAGGAGTAGACCTCGTCGCCCATCGCGGTCGTGGCTCCGACGGAAACGGGGCCACCCCATACCGGAACCGATGGGTTGACCTTGCCGTAGTCGGCCGGGTCGAGCCGTACAAGGGCGAAGTCGTTGTACTGACACGTATTGGCGTTGGTCTCGCCGTCCGACTGCATGGTCAGCCACGAGGAGTAAACGAGGGTACCGAGCTGGGACGCCCCGTCGACCTCGACCTTGGTCCCGAGAGGCAGGCTGCCGGAGTCGCATCCGTTGGTCTCGGTGGAACCTCCTGTGCCGGCGCAGTGAGCGGCCTGTCCGATGTAGACGTTGTTGGAGCCGTCGTAGAAGACGAAGTTCGAGGTGCACTGGGCGCCATCGGTGAAGGTCATGACCCCCGGGTGGATCGCCGCGGTCGCGGCCGGTGCCCACGGTGGTGCCGCCTGGGCCGACGCCGGCATGGCGATGGCGGCGACGAACCCCACGATTAGAAGGATGGAGCGGAAACGCACGCGCATAGGTCCTCCTGGCTTGGGAGCCCGGACCATCCAGGCCCCTTGTTGTGTCCCCCCTTACTTCGTGGTCTCGACCCCTGTCCCTGCTTTTTTCTTGCCAGAAGAGAGGGAATAGGTCCTGGGTGGAGAATCCCCCGGACGGAATCGTCCACATCTTTTCAAGGGGGAACAGATGCGTCTTCGTCTCGCATTCAGGTCTGTGCTGGCAGTTTTGCTGGTGGCCACGCTGCTCTCTCCGGCTGCGATGGCCGGGAAGAAGGCGCAGACGAACGAGCAGAAGAAGGACCAAGGTCCGATGGTGTGGGGGGACCTCTATCCCGCGAGCCCGGCCGACATCGTCGTTAAGCAGCCCGACGGCTCGACCTTCAAGGCCAGCCTGACCAACGCCGAGATCGGTGGGAGCCTCGAATACCAGGGCTACACGGTGCGCAAGCGCCCCGACGGATGGTGGGTCTTCGCCACCGGACGCGACGACAGGGGCCGGTTGATCGGCTCCGACGCGCGCGTGGGCATCAACGCGCGGCCGAGTGGGATCAAGCCCTCGGTCGGACGGACCGAGAACGTCTGGACCCGATCCACGGGTCACGACATCCGCACCCAGATGTTCGAGCAGCTCCAGATCGCGGCCGCCAAGGCTCAGGCCCAGCAGGCCGCGGCTGCACCCGGCGAGCCGACCCTCTTCAAGTTCCCGGTCCTGATGCTTGCTACCTGGTGGGACGAGTCCCAGGGTCAGACCGCTCCGCAGTTCCAGGAGGGTCACGACGCCGAGTTCTTCAAGAAGATCCTCGACGGCTTCGGCGGCAATCCCCGCGGCACCCTGACCGAGTTCTACTTCGAGAACTCCTACGGGCAGTTCCTTGTCCAGGTGGATGTCTTCGGCCCGTACACCTCGGAGCGCTCCATGGAAGACCGTTGTTACTACGGCGGTATCGAGGCTCCGGAGAGCCAGTCCGATGACCTCGACCCGATCGACTCCGTGCTCGGCGTGGGCGGCGGCGGGGCCGCCGGTATGGCCGCGGAGGCGGTTCCCCAGGCGGACCCCGAGGTCGATTTCTCCGTGTACGACAACAACGCCGACGGCACCGTTGATTTCACCGGCCTGATCCACTCAGGCCCCGACATGGCTGCGACCGGCGACCCGTGCCACACGTGGTCGCACGCGATCGACGCGTCCCTCGGAACGCCGGCCGGTATCCCGACCACCGATGGAGTCCTCGTGAAGCGCGTCTTCACGATGCCCGAGATCAATCTCGAGATCGGCGTCGCCACGCACGAGATGGCGCACGCGTTGGGCGAGCCCGACTACTACAACCCCAGCTACACCTCCGCCGGAACGGGCGACTGGGACATCATGGCGGGAGGGTCCTGGTTCGGTAACCCACCGGGTTCGAACCCGACCGGGTTCAACCCCGCCAGCAGGGTCTTCCAGGGGTGGATCACGCCGCGCATCGTCCATGGCGATGTCAAGAACCTCACGCTGAAGCCGCGCGAGCTGATGCCGAGTCCCACATACACGGCGGAAGAGGTGGATCCGAACGTGGTCCTCGTCCCCACCCAGTGGATCAAGGTCGGTGATACCGACCAGTACGGCCACGTATGGGCCCAGGATGACATCTACGGTCTCGTGGAGGACGGCGCCAACGGGTTCGTCGTCGAGGGCTACTTCGTCGAGAACTGGAGCAGGACGACGAACGGGCCCGCGATCCACGAGGCCATGTCCCGCGGTCCCTACTTCGATCGCCAGGCCCTGGCCTCCGGGTTGATGGTGTGGCACTTCGACTACGTGGCACGTTCGAACGTCTACTTCGGCGCTAACAACGCCGGTAGCGACCCCAACCGGCCGCAGATGGATCCGATGGAGTTCGACTTCAACGACAACACCCAGGAGCTCCAGCTCAACCTCACCCGAGGTGAGCCGAGCGACGTCATGTGGGGAGCCGCGACCGGGATCACTTCCGGGACGAGGAAGCTACCCCCGGGGATCCCCGACGTTGACGGCGATCCGCAGGCCGCGATCCCCTTCAGCGGCGTGGTTCCTCCGGCTCAGACGAGTGACTTCCCATTCACCGTCGAGGACAACCCGGCCAACTACCGGATGGCGGTGACGATCGTCGGCACCGGCGACTGCACGCTCGAACTCTTGAAGATGGTCGACGGTCAGGAGACCAAGGTTGTTGGCCCCGAGGACGCAGGATTCGTCGGGGAGCCGGAGGCCATCTACGTCACCCAGCCCGAGCCCGGCGACTACATCGCCCGGGTCGGGGACTTCGCGGCGTGCTCTAACTATGACGGAACGGTCGAGTTCTTCTCGCCCGATACGGTGTTCCTCACGACCGGCGCGGCCGACACGTGGTCTAACTGGACCACTGAGCCGACCGGATGGGCGTTCACCAACGTGCGTGCCGGAGACTTCGACGAGCTCGACCACTCGGCCGATGGATCCACCAACGGCAGCATCACCCTCGACATCGTGAATGTCGGTAACGGCGAGCGCGACGTTTCTCCGGGCTTCGTGGTTCCGAAAGAGACGATCTCCGCGCGGCAGTCGAACCCGATGACCGTTCCGGTCTTCAACAACGGGGGCCAGAGCACTACTACCAACGTAGAGGTGCACGAAGGCTCCGCCAACGGTGAGCTCGTCGCCAAAGGCACCGTGGATCTCGACCGGTACTCGAGGGAGGACTTCTCGTTCGACTACAACCCGTCGGCCGAGGGCCCGTCTGATCTGTTCGTAACCGTCGACCCGAAGGGCGCCGTTAGCGAAGAGATCGAGGACAACAACACCCAGAAGTCGACCTTGTGGGTCGGTCCCTCGGAGGCGCGGGTCCTGATCGTCGACGACGACGCCTCCACCGATTCAGAGAGCCTCTACGCAGGCGCATTGGCGGCGCAGAGGATCCCGTACGCGATCACGAACGGCCACGCCAGCGCCGAGACGATGAGCAAGTACGAAGCGGTCGTGTGGGAGTCCGGGCTCGAGCGCTACCAGGGCCAACTGGACGTGGACGACCGCGCTGCGATCAAGAGTTACCTCGACGCCGGTGGGAATCTCCTCTTCACCAGCCCGCGTGCGGCAGGCGCTCTGGGTGATGCTCCGGCCAGCACCAACCCTGGATCGACGCCGGACATGCCCCTGTTCCTCAGGGACTACTTCGGAGCCGCGTACGTGGATACGGTTCAAGTGGGTGGCGGCAAGGTAACCGGGCTCGGGGACATCTTCGGGACGAAGAAGTTCAGCACCGACGTCTTCCCCGGTCGCCCGTTGCAGGAC
This sequence comes from Actinomycetota bacterium, assembly GCA_016649855.1. Taxonomy (GTDB): domain Bacteria; phylum Actinomycetota; class CADDZG01; order CADDZG01; family WHSQ01; genus WHTI01. Next base: position 7,107 of record JAENWQ010000113.1, read on the forward strand.
GTATTCAAGCTCGGCGCATCCGAGATCGGAACCGAGACGGCCCTGGCTTCGTGGGAGAAGGGCGGCGTCGACTCGCTGATGGCGACGAGTGTCGAGGGCGATGGCGCCCACGGCGGCTTCAAGACGGTCTTCCTCGGCATGAACCTGCAGCAGATGAACAAGACCGACCACGCGATCATCGTCATGAAGAAGACGATGGAGTACTTCGGTGTGGAGCGCGGTGGGTACCAGAGGGCGTCGAAGACCCTCATCTTCCACCCGTCGGTGCGTAACCGCATGTCCGGCAACAGGGTCCCGATCAAGGCGATCGTCATCGGCAAGGGTCTTCAGGAAGTCGCCAGCGTGAAGCTGTCGTTCCGGGTGCACGGAACCGGTGCCTTCAAGACCGTGAAGATGAAGAAGGGTGTCCGCCGGAACTCGTGGCTCGGGTTCATCCCCGGCCGCATGGTGACTCCGAGCGGCGTGGAGTACTTCATCAAGGGTGGCCCGAGCTTCGATCCGAAGCTTCGTTCGGTCGTACACGTGATCGGAGTCGCTCTGCCTGAGGTTTCCAAGTAAGGGTAGTCATCACCGACGCGTAACAGAGAGAGCCGCCCGGGAGAACCTCTCGGGCGGCTCTCTCGCGTTACGAGGGAGGTTCCAGTGAGGAGGCCTCGTCGTCTGCAAGGTCGGTATGAACCGCGACCGTCGTGATGCTCGTGATCCGGTTCTCCGGTACCTCGACGACGCCCGCGAGCCCTTTCAGGTTCACGGCCATCCCGTGGAAGATGTCTTTGTCTTCGTCGCCGAGCACCGAATCGACGTGGCCGATCTTGTTCCCGGCGGAATCGAGGACTGGCGCGCGCTCGGGGGTCGCCGTCCAAGCAACCTTCTCCTCGTCGGTCACAACTCACCTTCCTTCTCTCCGGGGGAAAGAAACATGCCTTACTTGGCGCCTTGCTCGGGCCCTCCGCGGAGCTGGTCGAGATCGGCGAGACCTTCGTCGAAGGTGAACGGTCTACCGTTCTTGTAGACGTGCTCGAACATGGTCTCGGCGCCGGGCGGGTCGCCCTCTTCGAGTTCGACGACAGCCTGAGCGATCTTGTCCTTGGCCTCCTGCATGACCTTCTCTTCGGTCTC
>JAENWQ010000273.1 GCA_016649855.1 Actinomycetota bacterium
ACGGCTGATGAAGTACCCCTGGCCGATCCTGCATCCGAGAGTGAGCAGGTGGTCCCATGCCTTCTGGGTTTCGATCCCTTCGGCCACGACCTCGAGGCCAAGGTTAAAACAAAGAGCCCGCCCCCTGCGGGACGGGCTCGGTTGGCGGTGGATCGGATCACACGGAGCCGGCTGCTGCCTCGTAGATGTAGCGCTCGCACGCGTCGACGAGATCGGCGACCGCGCGCTGCATGGCGAACCCCCGGTCGGACTCGGATCGAGCACGCTTCACTCCGTCGAAGGCTCGCTCCTGGGCCCAGCGGAGCTCGGCCTCTCTATCGGTCGCCACGAAACCGGTTCCGGTGGTACCTACCAACTTCAGCTCGGCCATGTCCCTGCCCTCTCGCCAGCACCCCTTCCGGGGGCGCATCCGCTCGTTGAGGAGATGGTGTACCTCCGGGCCGGGAGATTGAATACGCACAACCACGTATTTCGGACATAAAGCGCAAGTGCCGTGCCAATCCCTGCCAGCGATTAGTGCTGGTGCCTCACGAATTGCGAAAAGGCCTCGAGGCAGAAGTTGAGATCGTCCACCGGCCCCGATGCCCCCCATGCGAAGTACCGCCCCGGTCGATCGTTGATCCTGAATCTGTAACGACCGTCATCACCGGTGACACCCTCTCCCACGTAACGCCCCGTATGGGAATCGATCAGGCGGTAGACCTCGACGATAGCGCCGCGGCGACACGGCAGGTAGCCGTCCGGGATGCTCATCCTCCCGGTCGCCCGGAGGTGACGTTTCATCGTGAGCGTGAGGTTCACCTCATGATCGACCGGCTCCCCGGTGGGGGTCGGACTCGGCTCCGGTGTTCCGGTGGGGGTCGGACTCGGCTCCGGTGTTCCGGTGGGAGTGGGTTGGGGTCCGGGATCATCGCCCGAGACCTCTCCGTACAGATCCTGGATCACGGTGCCGAAGTAGGGCCCGTACAGAACCTCCGGCTCGCCGTTGTAGCCGTAGCTGACTACCGAGTTCACGTAGGTCTCGTCGATCACCCAACCGCCGCCGGATGATCCTCCGGTCATGTCGCAGCCGATCGCCATCGGGGCCACGGCTCCGGTCCCGTCCCTGAAACCGATCTCCGAGGTGCATCGGTACATCTTGCCCCCGGAGAACGGATCGGCCGCGGGATAGCCGAACGCTTCGTAGGTGGACGCGGAAGGATCCTGGTTGAAGGCGATCCCTCGGGCTCCGACCGTGCCCTCGAGCGTTTCCCCCGCATCCGTGTCCATGAGCGCCATGCCCACGTCATAGTTGAATTTCTCGTCCATCCACTCACTCGTCGTGAAGAGCTCCGACGCGGTCCACTCTCCGTAAGGGGACGTTCCCGTTCGGAATCCGGGTCTGAACAAGAAGTTGGTCGAGAACCCGCTTCCGTCATATACACAGTGGCCGGCGGTGACCACCAGGTTCTCACCGGAGCTGGTAACCACGCTCCCGGAGCAGACCCAATCGCTGCCGTCGGCCGAGAAGTACACCTTGCCGTGGGTTCTGAAGGGCGCGTCGGCCGTGTTCGTGATCTCCACCCGGTCGTAAGGGATCGGGCCAGCCGCGCCTCCGGCCCTACCGCCCGAGCGCGTGAGAGCGATCGACGCCTCGGCCTCCGACGGTTCGATGAAGACCGGGGCTTCGGTTGGGTGCGGGGCGTCCGTCACTCTGAGCTGATCAGTGTCATCCAAGAGCACTTCCGCGGGGCGGGCGTTTCGTATCCGCTTCGGGGTCCAGTACCTGAGTATCTCGGCCCTCGATTCCGTAACACGGTGGGCCACGACGCCGTCCGCCGACATAGCGGCCGCTCGTCGCTCGAGGGCAGCGGGCCGGCCGGCCGACGAGAGGGCCGGGACCAAAGCGGCACCCACCAGCGCGCAGGAGAAGAGGATCAGGACCGTGCGCCTCATGAGGGAACCTCTCCCTAGGGGAACGACGTCCCTAGAAGACTCCAGATGAGGGCGGTCTTCAAATACGCAACCTAAGCAAGCCTCGGCTCGGCGGGAACGAAAGGGGGCCCTCCTCGGAGGGCCCCCTTTCCCGGCTATAGATCGTGATTACTTGCCGAAAACGTCCTTCGCCGCGTCCTTGACCTTCTCGCCGGCTTGCTTGACGTTGGCCTTCGCCTGCTCGCCCCGGCCTTCGGCCTCGGTGCTCTCGTCGCCCG
>JAENWQ010000078.1 GCA_016649855.1 Actinomycetota bacterium
GATCGCTTCAACCCGAACGGTGGAGCGATCGCCATCGGACACCCTTACGGGATGACCGGCGCCCGCATCATGGGAACCATGATCAATCAGCTGAGAGACACGGACAAGACGATCGGACTCGAAACGATGTGCGTCGGTGGGGGCCAGGGCATGGCCGTGATCATCGAGCGGCTCTAACCAAAGGCGGGCTGCACAGGCTCTCGACCAGGGGAACCAGGTCCATGATCTGGGTCTTCACCAGGAACTCGTCGGCCCAGTCGGGGATCGTCTGGAGTACGGCCGAGAACGCGACGATCTTCATCGCGGGACAGTGCTCGCGCATGAACGCGGCGGCCCGCTCCCCTTCCCAGCGCGGCATGCAGCAGTCGAGGACGACGACATCGGGCGTGAGGTCGCACGCGAGCATCGCGGCCTCGAAGCCGTCCTGAGCGACGCCTCCGATCCGGAAACCTCCGTGGATCTCGAACATCACCGCTAGGATCTCTCGCATCGAGGGATCGTCATCGACGAGCAGGACAACGGGGCGTTCCATGTCCGTAGCATCGGCTCATCACCCCGGCCGCTTCATAGTAATAACTGCTTAGGGGGGCAACTGCCCCCTTTGTGGGGTTATGCGATGGTCGCGATGACCTCGGTGGTGGTCCCCGCGGGCGCCGGAGGCACGAGGTTCCCTTCGACCTGACGGCCGTCGACGACGAGACCGGAGACCCGGCCGGTGACGCCGCGGGGTTTGCGAACCGAGATCAGGTAGGTCGCGCCGCGGAAGCCGCGCGTGGCGGTGAACCCCTCCCACTCGGGTGGAAGGCAGGGATCGATCCGTAGCCCGTCGTGATCGGGCCTGATGCCGAGGATGTGCTGGGTGATCGCGACGAAGTTCCACGCAGCCGAACCGGAGAGCCACGAGTTCTTCGCTTCCCCATGGGCCGGCGCATCCTTGCCGGCGATCATCTGCGCGTATACGTACGGCTCGCAGCGATGTATCTCGCTGATCTCCTCGCGCGCCGAAGGATTGATCCGCAGGTAGTAATCGAAGGCCCTATCGTCGTTGCCGGCGAGCGTCTCCGCGATCATGATCCACGGGTTCGTGTGACAGAAGATCCCTGCGTTCTCCTTGTAACCGGGTGGGTACGAACCGATCTCGCCGAGCTCGACGTGGTAGCGCGAGTACGCGGGTTGGTGAAGGACGATGCCGTGCGGCGTCGCAAGATGCTCGGAGACCGACGCGAGGGAACGTTCTGCCCTTCCGTCATCGAGACCGATCCCGGCAACGATGCAGATTCCCTGAGATTCGATGTAGATCTTGCCCTCGTCGTTCTCCGCCGAGCCGATCACGTGGCCATCGAAGTCGTACGCTCGGAGGAACCAGTCGCCGTCCCAACCGTACTCGCGTACCGCCTCCTCCATCTTCTGGCGCTCGGCGCGATATCCCTCGGCCTCGGCTCCCAGACCACGACGTTCTGCGAGCGTCGCCATCTCTTCCGCGGTGAGGACGAAGAGCCCGGCGATGAATACTGACTCGGCCACGCCCCCCTCGCGGATCGGAGCCGTCTGGAACGACTCGCCGGGGGTCTCGGAGAAACAGTTGAGGTTCAGACAGTCGTTCCAGTCGGCTCGCCCGATCAACGGCAATCCGTGAGGGCCGAGCCGGTCGAGGGTGTAGCGCAGGCATCTCTGCAGATGTTCGTACAACGGTGTTTCGGAACCCGGCTCGTTGTCGTACGGAACGAGCTCATCGAGAAGCGCGTGATCGCCCGTCTCCTTCAGATACGCGACGACCGCGAGGATGAGCCAGTGCGGATCGTCGTTGAAGTCTGATCCGACCGCGTCGTTCCCCCGTTTGGTGAGCGGTTGGTACTGGTGGTAGGCGCCGCCGGATGGGAGCTGAGTGGCAGCGATGTCGAGTATGCGCTCGCGAGCGCGCTCCGGAACCATGTGCACGAACCCGAGAAGATCCTGGTTGGAATCCCGGAAGCCCATCCCACGGCCGACGCCCGACTCGAAGAATGAGGCCGACCGGGACAGGTTGAACGTGACCATGCACTGGTAGGCGTTCCAGATGTTGACCATCCGGTCGACGTGCTCGCTGGGAGTAGACACCTGCACGGTCCCGAGCAGCTCGGACCAGTGTTCGATCAGCCGGTCTAGAGCCGCGTCGACCTCATCGCCCTTGAGGTAGCGAGTGATGACCGGGCGCACGAACTCCTTGTTGATGGTCTGCGACGCGGGCGGATCGAACTTCGAGCCCGGCGGATTCTCCCAGTAGCCGAGCACGAAGGTGACCTCGCGTGTCTCGCCGGGTTCCAGTGACAGCTCGACCTGGTGCACCCCGACGGGCGCCCATCCGTGCGCGATCGAGTCGCTACAGCGACCTGCCTCGACTGCCAGGGGGCGATCCCAGCCGCGATACGGGCCGAGGAAGCTCTCGCGCTGCGTGTCGAAACCGGCGACCTCTTCCGAGCACCCGAAATAGGCGAAGTGGTTCCGGCGCTCGCGGTATTCGGTCTTGTGGTAGATGACGCCGTCCACAACCTCGACCTCACCGATCGAAAGGTTGCGCTGGAAGTTGGTCTGATCGTCCCAGGCGTCCCAGAGAGAGAACTCGATCGCGCTGAAGAGGGACAACCTCGCAGTCGCGCTGCGGTGGTTGGTGACGCGCGTGCGCCAGATCTCGAGCGTCTCCCCCAGCGGTACGAAGTAGAGCGTTTCCGCCTCGATGCCGTTCCGAACCGACGAGATGGCGGTGTAACCGAGGCCGTGCCGGCAGCGATAGTCCTCGAGCTCGCTTTGCGTCGGCTGCCACGACGGGGACCAGAAGGCGCCGTCCTGTGCGTCGCGCAGATAGAGGTAGCGCCCTCCGGTATCCAGAGGGGCGTTGTTGTACCGGTAACGGGTGAGCCGCCTGAGCCGGGCGTCGCGATAGAACGAATAGCCGCCGGCCGTGTTCGAGATGATGCCGAAATAGTCCTCGCAGCCAAGGTAGTTGATCCACGGCAGCGGGGTATCGGGTCGCGAGATCACATACTCGCGAGCCTGATCGTCGAAGCGTCCGAAGCGCGCCAGGGGGCATTCCTTCTTGAGAGGTCGCGCCGAGCATACAAGTTGGGGACTTGCGGTACCGCCCGATCCAGGCGAGTATCGAACCGATCGTTGCGGCGAGCCAAGCAGCAAGCGGTTCGTCTCGACGAACCGCCAAGCAGCAAGGGGGAGAGATGGCCGGGATCGTTCTCGAGGACGTCTGGAAGGTCTTTCCGGACGGCACCGAGGCCGTTCGCGCGCTGGATCTCGACATCGCCGACAAAGAGTTCGTTGTGCTGGTCGGCCCATCTGGTTGCGGCAAGACCACGGCCCTGCGGATGGTCGCCGGCCTGGAAGCCATCTCCAAAGGTTCCGTTCGGATCGGAGACCGCGTGGTCAACGACGTTCCTCCTAAGGAACGGGACATCGCGATGGTGTTCCAGAACTATGCGCTGTATCCGCACATGTCCGTTTACGACAACATGGCCTTCGGTCTGAAGCTCCAGAAGGTTCCCAAGTCTGAGATCGACAAGCGGGTGCGCGAGGCGGGCCAGATCCTTGGGCTCGGCGACCTCCTCGACCGGAAGCCCAAGGCACTCTCCGGCGGACAGCGCCAGCGTGTGGCCATGGGCCGTGCCATCGTCCGCCATCCCCAAGCCTTCTTGATGGACGAGCCTCTCTCGAACCTGGACGCCAAGCTCCGCGTGCAGATGCGCTCGGAGATCGCGCACATCCAGCACGAGCTCGAGGTCACCACGATCTACGTGACGCACGATCAGGTCGAGGCGATGACCATGGGTGACCGGGTCGCGGTGATCCGCAAAGGGGAGCTCCAGCAGGTAGACACGCCGCAGACCCTGTACGAGAATCCGGTCAACCTCTTCGTTGCCGGCTTCATCGGATCACCGGCGATGAACCTGCTCGAGGCCACCCTCGCCCCGGCCGGGGACGGCCTCGACGTCGAGGTCGGTGGGTTCCGGTTGCCGATACCGGCCGAGATCCTCTCCCAGTACCCCCGTCTTCGCGAATTCGAGGGTCGGAAGATCGTCCTCGGGATCAGGCCCGAGGACATGGAGGACGCGTCGCTCGTGTCCGACGCCCCTGCCGAGCGGCGCATCTCCTCGGTAGTAGACCTGCGCGAAGCACTCGGGTCCGATGTCGTGATCCACTTCGCGATGCAAGCTCCGCATGCGATAACAGAGGACGTCAAGGAGCTGGCGATCGATGTGGGCCAGGAGGCCCTGGAGAAGGTGAAACAGGGAGCTGAAGGAGGGCAGTCCGAGGTCATAGCGCGGCTCAACCCGCGCACCGAGGCTCAAAAAGGGGGACGGATCGAGTTGGTGGTCGACACCCATCGCCTGCATTTCTTCGACCCAGACGACGGCTCGGCCATCAAGACAACTGACACGTAATTCAAGGGCCAAGCGGACCTTGATTGTCATGGGGGCCCGGGAGCAGGTTTAGCCTAGAAACACCAGTGGACCAGGGCGAAAAGGGAGGAACCATGCGATTCAAGATCATCGGGATGTTGTTGGTCGTGCTTCTCTTGGGAGCGGCTTGCAGCAGCGATAAGGACACCACAGACGAAGGAACTGGCGGCGACGACACCGCCGCCAACACGGGCACGGTAAGCGTCTTCAACGCTATGGAGCCCGAAGAGGGAGAAGCTCTCCAGGGCATCATCGACGAGCTCATCAACGCCGATTCCGACTACGTCGCGACGATCGAGACCTCGGGAGCCTTCGAGGAGCAGGCGAAGATCCGGATCGAGGGAGGGAACCCTCCCGACGTGATGATGTATCCGCAGCCCGGAGCCGTGATCGAGCTGGCGAGGTCGGGCGACGCGGTTGCGCTTGAAGACCTCGGGATGGACGTCGCCCAGATGGAAGAGCAGTTCGGCGAGTACTTCATGTCACTCGGCGAATTCGAGGGCAAGCACTACGGAGTACCGACCAACATCAACCTTAAGAGCATGGTCTGGTACCCGAAGGACGACTTCGACGCCGCCGGCTACGAGGTACCCGCTACGTGGGAGGAGCTTCTGGCCCTCAGCGATCAGATCCTCGCTGACGGCAGCACGCCGTGGTGTGTCGGCTACGAGAGCGACACGGCAACCGGGTGGCCTGCCACCGACTGGATGGAAGACATCGTTCTTCGCACCGCGGGAGTGGATGTTTACGACAAGTGGGTCACGCACGAGATCCCGTTCAACGACCCGGCCATCGTGGCGGCCGGCGAAACCTTCGGCGACCTGATGTTCGCCGACGGCTATGTCCTCGGCGGCGCGGACCAGACGCCTGCGATCAACTTCGGCGACGCGCCTGGGCCCATGTTCGATGACCCGCCCAAGTGCTGGCTGCACCGCCAGGCGAACTTCATCAACGCGTTCTTCCCGAAGGATGCCGAGGCCGGAACCGACTACGACTGGTTCCCCCTCCCTCCGATCGACCAGGAAGGGACGCTGTTCGCCGGCGAGCTGTCGGTGATCTTCAGGAACGCGCCGGAGGTCAAGGACTTCATCGAGCAGTTCGCCGGAGAAGAGGTCCAGTGCGAGGGGGGTGCGACCACCGCCTCGTCCAGGATCTCGCCGAACATCGACGTGGGACCGGACTGCTACGCCAACGACATCCTCTCGGGCGCATCTGCGGTCCTCACCGATTCGCTCGCGAACGACACCGGTCGTTTCGATGCTTCGGACCTGATGCCTTCCGCGGTCGGAGCGGGGAGCTTCTGGACCGGCATGGTGAAGTACATGCAGGAGGGCCCCGACTCGTTGCAGGGTGTCCTCGACGAGATCGAAGCCAGCTGGCCGGCGGAGTAACGGAGAGCCGGCAAAGCAGTTAACTGGCACAGGGAGCGGCCGCTCGGCGGCCGCTCCCTGTGGTATCTAAGGCGGACGAGAGAGCGAAGGGGGGAACCGGGCGTGACGTCATCGACCGAGGAGCCGAAAGCGGACGACCACGCCGCCGCCGGAACCCCGGCCCCCTCCAAGAACGGGACTGCGTCTCTGTTGCGGCTGGCCGCGGCGGTCGCCATCCCGATCCTGACGTTCTTCGTGCTGTCGGCAACACTCGATTACCTGCGTAACAAGGACGCGAACCGGCTTCTCGTGGTGATCGTAGCCATGGTGGTGGGAGGCGGGGGCGTGTTCTTCCTCTTCTGGGCCATGAACCGTGCCGTCGATTGGCTCCCCGCCCGTTTCCGGGAAGGCGTGCGGCCCTACCTCTTCATCGGACCCGCCCTCGTCATCCTGAGCGTGTTCCTCATCTATCCGGTGATCAACACGATCTTGATCAGCCTCAAAGACGCTCGCTCCGAGAGCTTCGTGGGTCTCGAGAACTACAAGTTCGTCTTCACCGACCCCAGCATGCTCCGTTCGATCCGCAACACCCTTGGCTGGATCATCATCGTGCCGTTGTTCGGAGTGAGCATCGGTCTGATCTTCGCCACGCTGGCGGACCGCCTCCGCCATGGCGAGGCCGTGGCCAAGTCGATGATTTTCCTGCCGATGGCGATCTCCTTCATCGGCGCCGCGGTCGTCTGGCGCTTCATGTACAGCTTTCGGCCCGATGGGTTCGGTACCAACATCGGGTTGCTGAACGGGATCATGATCGGGCTCGGCAAGGATCCGGTCCCCTGGATCCAACAACAACCATGGAACAACCTCCTCTTGATGGTCATCCTCGTGTGGATGCAAACGGGGTTCGCGATGGTGGTCCTGTCCGCCGCGATCAAGTCGGTCCCCGAAGAGATCATCGAGGCCGCCCGCATCGACGGCGCGTCTGAGATGCAGGTGTTCCGGCGCATCCTCGTTCCCACGATCCTTCCGACGATCGTGGTGGTCACCACCTACATGGTCATCAACTCCCTCAAGGTCTTCGACATCGTGTTCGTGATGGGGAACCCCGACGCCGGGGGCACCGAGGTCATGGCCGAACGCATGATCAAGTGGTTCTTCATCCTCGATCACAACGGACGAGGAGGAGCCATCGCAGTCATGCTCTTCCTCGTCGTTATCCCGGTGATGTTCTGGAACATCCGCCGGTTCCGGGAACAGGAGGCGACGCGATGAGCATGGCAGCGCCCGTCTCGCGGACCCCGGTCGAGCAGCCCCCGGATCGCGATCCCAGCCAGAAGAAGGGTGGATGGTTCACCCGGATAACGATCACGGTCGTCGTCTTGATCTGGGTGATCCCGACACTCGGCGTGCTGGTCAGCTCGTTCCGGCCCGAGGGCCTGGTCGACACCACCGGGTGGTGGACGGTGCTGGGACATCCGTTCCGCGCCGGAGAGTGGACCCTTGAGAATTACCGGTCGGCTCTGGACACCGGAGGGTTCGCGAACGCGTTCCTGAACACCATGGCGGTCGCGGTTCCCTCTACGATCATCCCCATCACGATCGCCGCGTTCGCGGCCTACGCCTTCTCCTGGATGGAGTTCCGTGGACGTCATGTGATGTTCGTGTTGGTCGTCGGCCTCCTGGTCGTTCCCCTGCAGATGGCGTTGATCCCGATCCTGAAGCTGTTCACGGGAGGAGCCAGCATCGGATCGGTGCAGATCATCCCGGACATGAACCTGGTCGGCACGTTCATGGCCGTATGGCTCGCCCATACCGGCTTCGGGCTGCCGCTGGCCGTGTATCTGCTCAGGAACTACATCGGGTCGCTGCCGTCATCGATCATCGAGTCGGCCAAGATCGACGGCGCCGACCACTTCACGATCTTCTGGCGCCTCGTCGTCCCGCTGTCGGTCCCTGCACTGGCCGCCTTCGCCATCTTCCAGTTCCTCTGGGTGTGGAACGACTTCCTCGTCGCCTACGTGTTCCTGGGAGGAACGGCAGAGGTCCGGGTGCTCACGATCGCGCTGGCCGATCTCGTGGGGTCGCGCGGCGAGAACTGGCACCTCCTCACCTCGGCGGCCTTCATCTCGATGTCGCTTCCACTCGCCGTGTTCTTCTCGCTGCAGCGGTTCTTCGTGCGAGGACTCACCGCCGGCTCGGTTAAGGGATAGGCAGCCGGTGGCCAAGAAGATGTCGTCTCGCCCGAAGAGGCAGCCCGGAGGCATGCAGCCGCTATCGCCACAGCGGAAGTGGCGGGCGATCGCCCTTGCCACGCTCGTCCTCGTGCCGGCTTACTGGTCGATCCTGGCCGGTCTGGTCTCCGGGTCGAGCGATACTTCGGTCGGTGCTCCCAACCCCGCCGCCGCGCTCGCGCTCGGGCTGGCGCTGATCCCGTTCGTCTTCATTGCGCTGGCCTTTCTGTCCGAGCACCCGCGCGCGCCAGGAGCGGTGCTCAAGGCGATGGGGCTGTCGCTCCTCGTGGGAACCGTCGTGTCCGCGCTGGCCGCCGACGGGGTGACGGGCATCGTCGCCGGTGTCGGCGCCGGTGGGGTCGTGGCCCTCAGATCCGATGAGCCCCACAACTGGAGGGCGCGGGCGATCGCCGTCATCTTCGCAACGCTCTATACGTTCGTGCTCGTACGCACGCTGGGAACGGTGGCTCTCCTCCCGGCCCCCATCCTTCCGTTCACCGGAATCGGGGTCGCGGACCACCTCTCGGAGCGCCGCAGGGAGCGGGAGCTAACCGAAACCTGACCGGCCCGTTGGTCTATTTGTCGTTCTGCTTGAGGGCGGTGTCGATACCGCAGGCGGCGGCCAGCAACAGGAGGCGCAGGTTCCCGGTGACGCTCGGGTCGATCTCGACCATGTAGTTGTCCGCGGTGGTGAAGATCTCTTTCACCGCACCACCCCAGTTCTTGCTGATGCTGCCGAGCGGCTGGTCGTTGGGACCGGTGATCGTGAAGTTCCACGCCCGCCAGTTCTCCGCCTGGATCGCGGCGAGCTCCTCGCCGGCCGTACCGACGACGGAGAAGCGCACCTTCTTGAAGACCTTGCGGGCCTGCTCCAGACGCCCGATCTCCTGACCGTTCCCGTCCTGAACCAGGACCTTCGAGAACACGAAGGCCCGAGGACGAACCAGCTCGACGATCTTGGTTCCGTCGGCGTCGTAGATCCCGTACTTGTGGGTCATCATCGAATCCAGGTTGGTCGCGAATCGGGCGACCTTCTTGAGCGCGGACTGGCCCTCCTCCTTGATGGCGCCGATCTCGTTCCCGGCCTCGTCGCGGATCTTGAACTCGTTGGTCAGCTCGATGATCTTGATCTTCTGGTTGACGAAGAAGCGGTTCTGGGTGAGCAGAGCAGACACTTTGGACCCTCTTTTCTGTGAGCCCGATCCAATCGGGAGGACCACGGAAGCGTACTTCGGCGGCGGGGCGATCGAAGCGCCTCGGCCGTGGCCATGGATTAGCCTCTCGAGCATGTCTCGAACTCCGGCCCTGCTCGCGGTCGCCCTCCTCACCGTCGTCGGATCCGTTCCGGCGGTGCACGCGGGGAAGCGCGTCCGGTGCGAGGGACTCGCGGCCCAGGCGGGCACCACGGGTGACGACGTGATCCACGGAACGCCCGGGGACGACGTCATCCACTCTCTGGGTGGGGACGACATCGTCTACGGCCGCGGGGGAGACGACTTCATCTGCGGCGGCCGCGGCCGAGACGAGATCGACGGGGGCAGCGGGCGGGATGTGATCCGGGGCGGCGATGGTAACGACCTGCTGCTGGGGGCCGAAGGTCCGGACGAGCTCTACGGCGAGGACGGGCACGACACGATCAAAGCCGGGCGAGGCGGCGACGCCCTGTTCGGTCTCCCGGGGAACGACCTCCTGTATGGGGGGCCCGGACCCGACGGCGCCGAAGGAGGCGACGGTGACGACGTCATGAGGGGGATGGGCGGCGACGATCAGCTCTACGGTCTGCACGGGACCGACTCCGCCGACGGGGGGCCAGGTCGGGACTTATGCGACGCGGAAGCCAAGAGCGCCTGCGAGAACCGCGCGCGTAACGATTAGCGTTTGTTCTATCCCGGGGATTGCAGAGTCACCTGTTCGTTAGGACGTCGTAACCGGCCTACGGATCGGGGCCGGACCGGGCTTCCGCCGGATCCTCGGATGGATCGCCGGCCGAGCTCTTCTTGAGAGAGACGTGGCGGTTGATCAGGTAGATGTCGGCCACGTATTTGAGATCGCCCGGTTCACCGCCCCAGCCGGGCAGACAGGTCTCCTCAGAAACCTCGATCCCTCGCTGTCGGTTGAGCTCGGCGACGTTCGGCCCGGTGGCCTTGAGTGGTTCCTTGGCGATGACCTTGCCGTGGGAGTCCCGGAACAGGAGGCCCGAGTCGGTCTTCTCGATCGTCACCTTGCCGTCGTGGA
>JAENWQ010000097.1 GCA_016649855.1 Actinomycetota bacterium
AACTCGAGGCACCGAGGGCCGTCTGGGTGATGGTCCCGGCCGGCGACATCACCGAGCAGACGATCGCGACCCTGGGTGAGGTGCTCTCGGCCGGCGATGCCGTGATCGACGGCGGCAACTCCAAGTACACCGACACCCTGGCCCGCTACGAACGCCTGAAGGCCAAGGGGATCTCACTGGTCGACGCCGGCACCTCCGGAGGCGTATGGGGGCTCGAGGTCGGCTTCTCGCTGATGGTCGGCGCCGACGATGACGTCTTCGAACGTCTCGAGCCGGTCTTCGCAACCCTGGCCCCCGAGGGCGGCTACGGCCACATGGGGCGCACCGGCTCGGGTCACTACGTGAAGATGGTCCACAACGGCATCGAGTACGGGCTCATGCAGGCCTACGCCGAGGGCTTCGAGATCCTCGAACGATGTGATTTCGAGGTCGATCTCCACCAGATCGCCGAGGTGTGGCGGAACGGGAGCGTGATCCGTTCGTGGCTCCTCGATCTCGCGGCGCGCGCTCTCGAGGAGGATCCGACCCTAGGGAAAGTCGCTCCCTGGGTAGAGGACTCGGGCGAAGGGCGATGGACGGTCGAGGAAGCGATCGAGCTGGCCGTTCCTGCTCCAGTTATCGCCGGTGCCCTCTTCGCTCGCTTCGCGTCCCGAGACGACGACTCCTTCGGACTCAAGATGCTCGCCGCGTTGAGGCACCAGTTCGGAGGCCACGCGGTCAAGTCCGACTCCTGACGACTTGAACGATCGCATCGAATGGTTCGGCGAACCGGGCAACGATCCCGTGGACATCGTCGACTACGACCCGAGGTGGCCCGAGACGTTCGCTGCGTTCGCGACGAGGCTACGCGAGGCTCTCGGCCCGGTAGCGTTGCGCATCGTTCATGTCGGATCGACGGCGGTACCCGGGCTCGCGGCGAAGCCCACGATCGACATCCAGGTCAGCGTCGCAGACGTCGCCGACGAGAACGAGTACCGACTGGCGATCGAAGCCCTGGGGTGGCCACTTCGCGTGCGAGAACCTCACCACCGTTTCTTCCGTCCCGCTGCGACCGAGGACCGCACAGTTCACGTTCACGTCTGCAGCGCGGGAAGCAAGTGGGAGCACGACCATCTCCTGCTCGTCGCTTACCTGAGCCAACACCCTGTTCGGGCAGACGAGTACGCCACCCTGAAGCGAGAGCTTGCCTCGCGTTTCGGGGACAACCGACTGGCCTACACGGATGCCAAGGACGGTTTCATCGCCCACACCCTGGAGATGGCCGAGCACTGGGCGGGAGAAACAGGCTGGCAACCGTGACCAAGTCCGAGTGACGATCAGATACGTACCGGTCTATCTCGACAGTTGTGTCCCGTCGGGTGACCACGAGGTCGGATACAACGACCAGGTGTTGTCGTTGGGAACGATCTCCTGAACATTGCCCCCGTCCCCATCCATCGTGTAGATCGCAGGCGGGTCAGATGGATCCGTCTGGATCGCCGGACCTATCGGGCGTCCAAGCACGAAGGCGATCTTGCCTAGGCCGGTCGACAGCTCGACCCGAGGGCTGCCGTCGACAACGAGGAACAGTGCCCTGACGGTCAACCGCTCCTCACTGCCCTCGACGCCGAACGACTTCGTGATCCGGTACAACCCTGCTGATAGTTCGAGAGGGAGAGCCCCCGCTGAAACGATGAGCCTTCCAGCGTCGTAGATCTCGCCCTGAGACAAATAAAACAGCGGCCGTAGAAACGCCTGCTCGTCATTCATGTGCCGCCAGCGCCCAGATGGCTCTTTCAACTCGAGTTTGAACGCCTGGGAATAGAACAGGCCCAGCGGTCCGGTGTTCTCGAGGACGAGCCTTGGTGCATCGCCCTCGGAAAAGATCGCGGGCTCGACACGTGCCTTCACGCTCGCTTGCTGGTCGCCGACGGGAACCCAGGCCCGACCAAGACCGAGCGGGTATTGACCAGAATGAATAGGTTTGGTTACCGAAGAGATGACTGCTTTGATCCGACCGATCGCATCAGGTGAGGCGTCCGGTCCGATCCACACGTCCATCCTGAACACCTGACGACCGTCAACCACCACGTCACCCCAGTACCTGGTGCGTGGCCACTCGCCCCCAGCGCGATTCAGGCTCTCTAGAGAAAGCGGGAAGTCTGTGTTCTCCAGATCCAACCGGGTTTCCCCCAGATGGACGTACCTCGTGTAGGCAAACTTGACTCCAACGAAATCCAGGGGCGTGTCCGTCAGCAACACACCCGACGTTTGTCGGACATCTCGGTCAAGGTTTGAGACCAAAGTGCCGCGCTCACACGCGTCATCCGCGGGACAGTCGACGATCGGCTGGAGATGCCAGTTCGATGGATAGCTCATCTCCCAGCCGTATCCCGGGTCCAGGTAGCTCTCGAGGCGTTCCGACGGAGTGATCGTCTCCCGCTCTCCGCGCCGGATACCGGCTCCCAGGACAACTCCGCCGACGATGCCGACGAGAACCGCTGCGGCCAGACCTCCGACGACCATCCTGCGGCCGAACAACCGGCGGCGACCCGCACGCCCCAGAGGCTTCAGCGCGAACGGCTCGGCCTCCACCTTCGATCCCAGATCCCGGAGCTTCTCTTCGATCGCCATCGTCATCCGTCTACCTCCAACTCGGTCCTCAGGGTGGCGAGCCCGCGATAGAGCAACGACTCGACCGCCTTCTCAGTCGTCCCCAATGCCTCGGCGGTTCCTTTGAGCGAGAGGTCCATGCAGTAACGAAGCACCACCGCAGCACGCTGCCGGTGAGGAAGGGTCTGAAGCGCCCCCTCGACGAGGTCTCGGTCGCCGAGGTCGGTCTGACTAAGACTTGGCTCGGCGAACCCGGCCACCCGGGCGAGGTGCCTGCGCTCCACGGCGACATGTCTGAAGTGGCTCTTCGTGAGGTTCACCACCGTGGTGCGCAGATACGCTCGGAAGGAGTCTTTGGATCTGAGGTCGTGGAACCGTCCCGCCGCCCGGATGAACGCTTCTTGAGCGATATCGGCAGCGAGCTCCCGGTCTCCCGTCATGAGTAACGCCAATCTTCCGGCTTCGGGGCCACAGGCTGAATAGAGATCCTCCAGCCTTCCTGATCCCTCAGTGCCCGGCATCTCGTCTCTTCTCGGCTAGATCTCTAATCATTAGACGCCCACGGAGCCCAGAATCCCGCGCTGGAACAACCGCCCCCTCCCCATCGTCTTATCGACGAATCGTGTGCAACGCTCGAGACGAAGAATGGGGACGGGATGCGCAGATCGGTGATTGGCATCTTGCTCCTGACAATGTGGTTGAGCGGGATTCACACCACCGGTCATGCGAGCTGCGCAGCACCTACTCTGGCCATCGAAGGCCGTGAGGCGACAGAGCCTCTCCGCCCCGGAGAGCAAGTGA
Source organism: Actinomycetota bacterium (assembly GCA_016649855.1). Classification (GTDB taxonomy): domain Bacteria; phylum Actinomycetota; class CADDZG01; order CADDZG01; family WHSQ01; genus WHTI01. Next base: position 3,394 of record JAENWQ010000097.1, read on the forward strand.
CCGCGTCGGGCACCTTCTGGCTGGATGAGTGTGACGACACCGGGGATGGTGGAGGTTGCGGAGGTTCGGAACGGGAGCCTGCGCCGTTCCGCAACATCCAACTCGCCATCCGCGGTCCCGTGACGAAGGCCACGACCCGCCACTACCAGCAAGAGGGATACGTAGGGGTAGCGCGCAGGAACCTGGTGATCGGGAGCGAGAGCGCCGACGAGGAGGGCAGGCTGAGCTACACCTTCGAGGTTCCCAACCTCCCTCCGGGGAGGTACTACCTAGATACGACGCCCATCGGTTCTCCCGCGATCATCGAGATCGAGGGGCCGGCCGAGGAGGAGCCGTAGCCCGACGCCCTTAACTGAGCAACTTAGGGAAAGTCGCTCCCTGGATAGAGGACTCGGGCAAAGGGCGATGGACGGTCGAGGAAGCGATCGAGCTTGCCGTTCCCGCCCCTGCCTTCTCTGGTGGGCTCTTCACTCGCTTCGCGAACAGGTTCGCCCGAGATATCCCGGAACGCGACTGCGGCCGCGTAGCCGCCGTCGTGGGTGATCGAGATACCGACCGTCTCGCGACGTCCGGTCACCTTCACGCTCGGTGCACCGGAAGCCCCGCGCGTAACCTCGACCCGTCTCGCCCACGCGGCGAGGTTCCCCAGCGACAACGCCTTGATCACAGCCTCTTTGGCCGCAAGCGTCCCGGCCATGTGCACCACGGGATCCGCTCCGGCGAGGCAGTAGGCGCGCTCGTCGTCGGTGAACAGGCGGCCCGGGAGCCCGGGTGACCGCTCCAGGGTGGCCCGGAACCTCTCAACATCGACCACGTCAATCCCGATCATGCGAGCAACCCCGCGCCACCATCGATCGTGATCGTCTGGCCGGTGATCATCTCGGCCGCGTCCGAGGTGAGGAAATCCACGACCCCGGCGACGTCTTCGGGAGTGACGAGCCTGCCGGCCGGGGTCTTGTTCTTCGCTCCGGACAACATCTCGTCCCGTATCGGGAAGTGCTTGAGCGCATCGGTATCGACGACGCCCGGCGACACCGCGTTGACCCTGATGCGCGGGGCCAGCTCGACTCCCAGGTATCGTACGAGAGCCTCGATCGCTGCCTTGGACGCGCCCACGACCGCATAGCCCGGAAGAACCCGGGTGGAACCAGCCGAGGACATCGCGATCATCGATCCGCCATCGGTCATCAACGATGCCGCGCGACGAGCCCCGAGCAACAGAGCCCGGGCGTTGGCATCCATCGTCCACCGCCACGCGCGCTCGTCCAGTTCCTCGACCGGCTTGATGACCCCGGTCGCGGCGTTCGAGATGAAGATGTCCAGGTGCCCGAACATCTCGTCCACCGAATCGAACAACCCATCGAGCTTCGCCTCGTCGCCGACGTTGGCCCGCACCGCGACCGCCTTGACGCCCTCGCCTTCGAGCAGGCCGACCGTCTCCTCCGCGGCGGAACGGTTGCGGAGGTAGGCGATAACGACGTTGGAGCCCCGGCGCGCGAGGTTCAGCGACACGGCTTTGCCGATCCCTCGCGACCCTCCCGTGACGAGAGCGACCTTGCCTTCGAGGTCTCTCACCCTGCCCTCCTGATCACGAGACAGGCGTTCTGGCCCCCGAACCCGAAGGAGTTCGACATGCAGACATCGACGTGCTGGTCGCGAGGGCCGTCTGCGACGTAGTCGAGGTCACAGTCGGGGTCGGCCTCGGTCAGGTTGATCGTCCCCGGGATCCTGCCCCGGTCGATGACGAGCGCACACACGGCGGCCTCGACGCCACCGGCCGCGCCGAGCAAGTGCCCGGTCTGCGACTTGGTCGACGACACCGCGATCCGCTTCGCCTCGACCCCGAAGGCTTTCTTGATCGCAGCAGTCTCGACGCGATCGTTGACCGGCGTGCTGGTGCCATGGGCGTTGAGATAGTCGACGTCGTCGACGTTCAGGCCGGCGCCCTTGAGGGCTCTCAGCATCGCCATGACCGCGCCCTTCCCCTCGGGATCGGGCTGGGTTACGTGGAAGGCATCCGCCGTCGCCCCGTACCCGGCAACCTCGGCGATGATGCGCGCACCGCGTCCTTCGGCGTGCTCGCGGGACTCGAGCACCAGGACACCGGCGCCTTCACCGAACACGAACCCGTCACGGTCCTTCTCGAACGGACGGCTCGCCGCGGCCGGATCGTCGTTGCGCTTCGAGAGCGCGCCCATCCGAGCGAATGCGCTTACCGCCAGCGGGGTGAGCGCCGCTTCGGTTCCGCCGGCGATCATCACATCGGCCTCGCCGTAACGGATGTACCGATAAGCCTCGCCGATAGCGTGCGCTCCGGTCGCGCAGGCAGACGACGGCGCGAAGTTCGGACCGTGATACCCGAAGCGCATCGCGATAGCCGCCGCGGCCGCGTTCGGCATCAGCTTGGGAACCATGAACGGGCTCACCCTGCGGGGGCCCGAAGCGAGGAACGCGGTGTGCTCAGCCTCGATGATCGAAAGGCCGCCGATGCCCGAACCGACGATGACGCCGGCGCTCTCGCCGAGATCGGCTTCTTCGAGTCCCGCGTCCTTCAGGCCGAGGGTTGCAGCCGCGACACCCATGTGTGTAAAGCGGTCGCTGCGGGGAACCTCGCGCGCGTCCATGTAGTCGGTAGCGTCGAAATCGTTCACCTGACACGCGATCCGAACGGAGATGTCCGTCGCGTCGAAGGCGGTCAGCGGACCGGCCCCCGAACGCCCCGACATCAACCCGTCCCAGAACGCATCCACCCCGGTGCCGATCGGCGTGACCACACCGATCCCGGTGATCACTACGTCCTTCACGCCTCTACAGCTACCTTCGCGGCGACGAGGTCGACCGCATCTTTGACCGTGACCAATCCCTCGAGCTCCTCATCGGGGATCTCGATGTTGAAGCGCTCCTCGAGGGCGAGGGTCAGCTCCGTGACATCAAGGGAATCCAGGCCCACGTTCTGGGTGAGGTCGGCCTCGAGCGTAACGACCGCCGCGTCGATCCCGCGACCGGTCAGGTGTTCCTTGATGACCTCGTAGATCTCGGTGTTCTTCTCATCCATAGCTTGGATCTCCTCTCTAGTTGGTGCTGCGACTTGCTTTACGGCTATGCGGTTAAGGCACCGTCGATGACGAAGACGGCGCCGGTCGTGTACGAAGACGCTGGATCGCAAAGGTGGGCGGTCAGCGCGGCGACTTCCTCCGGCGTTCCGGCCCGGCCTGCGGGCACGGTGCCAACGAGCTCGTCGTAGCGAGCCTCCGGCAGCGACGTCGTGAGCTCGGTCTCGACCACTCCGGGAGCGACCGCATTGACCGTGATGTTCCGGCTCGCGACCTCGCGGGCAAGCGTCTTGGTTAGTCCGATCACTCCGGCCTTGGCGGCCGAGTAGTTGGCTTGACCGGGGCTTCCCGAGACCCCCGCAACCGAGGACACGTTGACGATCCGTCCATAGCGGGCACGCACCATCCCTCTGAGCGCCCTCCGGCAACAGGCGAAGGTGCCGAACAGATTGATCGCGATGACCTCGTCCCAGGCGTCATCCTTCATCGACAGGGCGAGGCCATCGCGGCGGATGCCGGCGTTGTTGACGAGCACGCTTACCGGCCCGAACGCGTCCTCGACCTCGGTGAACATCCGGTCGACCTCGTCCTTGCTGGAGACGTCCGCCCCGACACAGACGCCGTTTCCTCCGGCCTCCTCGACCAGACGCAAGGTCTCCTTCGCCTCGTCTGCTCCCGAGCGGTAGTTGATGCCGACCGACATCCCCTTGGAGGCGAGCGCAACCGCGATCGCCCGACCGATCCCACGAGAACCACCGGTGACGAGGGCTACCTGATCAGGCATGGACCGCCCCTCGCTTCTCCTCGACGGTCGGATCTGTGACCGGAGCACCCCATCGCAGTACCCCGGCGCCCCAGGTGAACCCTGCACCGAACGCGGCAAGCATCACGACGTCCCCGTCCGCGATCCGTCCGTCGCTCGCGGCCTCCGCTAGCGCTAGCGGGATCGAGGCGGCCGACGTATTGCCGACCCGGGCGATATTGGTCACGACCTTGTCGTTATCGATCCCGAGACGTGTCCCGACCGCGGTGAGGATGCGAGCGTTTGCTTGATGGGCCACCAGTAGATCGATGTCATCCACCGTCAGTCCCGATCCTGCCAGTACCTCTCGCACCGATGTCGTCATCGCTTCGACCGCCCGACGGTAGACCTCGCGGCCCTGCATCGCGATCATCCCCGTGTCCGGGCGGACCCAGAGGAGTTCGGGGTCTGACCCATCCGAGCCGAGCCGGAACGGCCCAAGCCGAGAGGGCCCCTCACAGGCCTCGAGGACGACCGCCCCAGCTCCGTCTCCGAACAAGATGCAGGTACGCGCGTCGGTGTAGTCCACGCAGCGCGACATGACATCGCTCCCGGCCACCAGCACACGTCGGGCGGTGCCGGCAGCCACCAGCGCATCTGCTTGTGCCAGCGCGTAGAGGAAGCCGGCGCAACCGGCGTTCAGGTCGTAGGCCGCGGCGCCGCGCGCTCCGATCGAAGAAGCGACCAGCGGTGCGGCGGCCGGGATCGCGTAGTCCGCGGTGAACGTTGCGAGGATGACCGTGTCGACGTCAGTAGGCTCCAGACCCGCGACCTGCAGCGCCTCCACGGACGCCTTGGCGGCCAGCGAAGAGACGGTCTCCTCGTCGGAGGCGATCCGCCGTTCGCTGATCCCGGTGCGTTCGACTATCCATTCCGGAGTGACGCCGACTTGGGCCGCGAGCGTCTCGTTGTCGAGCACACCCTCGGGCAGACAGGTTCCCCATCCAGAGATGCGAGAGCCCATCATCCGCCCCAGATCCAGAAGAGAGCTTCTCCCTCGCGCACCGGTTGCCCCGGAACCGCGAGCATCCCCATGACCCATCCCCGATGCGGCGATGCGACGGGGATCATCGTCCCGTTGAGGTCGATCTGCGCGAGCACGCTGCCGGGTTCGACCCACTCCCCCTCGGTCGTGAAGGTCTCGGGCGGGAGCGGACGGAAGCGGCCCGGTGATGGGGCGACGACGACCCGCTCGTTGATCGCAACCGATTCGGAGGTTCCGATGACCTCATCGAGATCCTGCACGCGCTGCCTCCCTGTGCTCGGTCGTACGAGTGAAGAGTCCTGCGACAACGCGACCGGGGCCGAAGTCCCTGCACGAGGTCACGCCTTGTTGTGCGAGCCAGTTGATCGACTCGCGGAAGCGAACCCGGCCGGTGAGCTGCTGCGTCAGGAGTTTGCGGATCTCGCCCGGCGAGCGATACGGTCCCGCCGAGACGTTCGAGATCACGGGGATCTCGGGCATGGCGACGTCGGCGTAGTCGAGCGCCTTCTGGAGTCCGAACGCCGCCGGCTCCATCGATGCACTGTGGAACGAGCCCGAAACTTGAAGCAGAAGCGCCCGGCCCCCACGGGCCCGGGCTGCCGCAGCAGCTTCGGACAGCGCGTCCTCGGTGCCGGAGATCACGACTTGGTTGGGAGCGTTGTCGTTCGCGATCACCGCCCCCGACTGCACCGCGATGTTCTCTGCCTCGGCCAGGGAGAAGCCGAGGAGCGCAGCCATACCTCCGCCGGCCGCGCGTGCCGCGATCTGCATCGCTCGTCCCCGTGCCTCGACGACTTCGATCCCGGTCTTGAAGCTCATGGCTCCCGCGGCGACCAGCGCGGTGTACTCGCCCAGGCTGTGCCCGGCCATGAAATCGACCGCTCGGTCTTCCTCTGGAGCGTCGGTCCACGCGATCATCCCCGCCACGAAGATGGCGGTTTGGGCGACGGAGGTGGGCAAGGGCGCGTTGCCCCGCCTCGATGCGATCTCGACCTTGCGCTTGATGTCGTG
>JAENWQ010000150.1 GCA_016649855.1 Actinomycetota bacterium
AGAGCCGCCGCGGTACCTCCCGAAGAGATGATCACCACTCCAAGGTCGGTCAGTCCCCGCGCGAACTCGACCACGCCGTCTTTGTCGGACACGCTGATCAGCGCGCGCTTGACCTTCAGGTCCACCGTCACGTCCTCCCTTGAAGCATTATGCGGCACGCCTCCGGAAGGAGGCGATGCTCGACATCCTTGATCCTCTCGTGCAACTTCTCTTCCGTGTCGTCCGGCAGAACGGCGACCGCTTCCTGCAGCAGGATGGGGCCGTGGTCGACCTGGTGCTCGACGAGATGGACGGTCGTCCCCGTCACCTTCACGCCGAACTCGAGCGCATCCCTCACGCCGTGGGCACCGGCGAACGATGGCAACAGCGAAGGGTGAAGGTTGATCAGCCGGCCTTCGAAAGTGTCGACGAACGCCGGCGAAAGGATACGCATGAACCCGGCCGACACGACGAGATCCGGTTCGCACGCCACGACCGCATCTCGAAGAGCGTGGCTCCACTCGTCCCTGGAACCGAACGCGGAGAACTCAACGAGCTGGGTGGGGATGCCCCGGTCGCCGGCGATCTCAAGGGCTCGACATGGCCGGTCCGAGGCGACCATGACGATCTCTCCCGGGACCTCGTTCGCCGCGCACGCGTCCGCAAGTGCCTCCATGTTCGAGCCGGAGCCCGACACGAGCACCGCGATCCTGGACGCCATACCCCGACCCTACTAGCCCGGGGGTTAGAGCTTCCGGGCAACAGGTCGAGCATCGGCAAGTGGGTGGTCGTAGGGTTACCCGGCTTTCCCATCTACCAACGTCAATGATCAGGGGGTCCGAGGTTCATGAGCGGAGACGATCGCCTCAAGCGGTACGCAGAGCTGGCCGTCCGGGTAGGAGCCAACGTGCAGCCGGGCCAGGAGGTCATGGTCCGGTGCATGATCGAGCACCATGAGCTCGCCCGTGCCGTGGTCGAAGCCGCTTACGAGGCCGGTGCCCGCTACGTCCACATCCTCTACTGGGATCCGATCCAGAAGCTTCACCGCCTGAACCTCGCCGAGGCCGACTCACTCGAGTACGTGCCCCCCGTGGTGGGACAAGGCGATGAACGACCTGGCGGAGAACGAGGGCGCGGTGATCTCGATCACCGGGGACCCCGTTCCCGACCTCTACGCGGACATCCCCGCCGAGAAGATGCGGCTCGATCACATGCCCGCTACTCCCTCGATGCTCAAGATGGTGCTCGGCGGGCGCGTCAACTGGACGATCGTTGGAGGGCCGATCCCCGAGTGGGCCGAGCGACTCTTCGGAGAACCGGATACGGACCGGCTGTGGGATCTGATGGCGCGGGCGACCCGGTTGGATAGCGACGACCCGGTGCAGGCGTGGAGAGATCACGTCGCCCGCCTCAAGCAACGCGCGGAGAGACTCCAGACGCACTCGTTCACCGCGCTGAGATACCGGGGGCCGGGAACTGACCTGACGATCGGTCTGCATCCGGACACCAGATGGCTGTCGGGATCGATGGTGACATCGGCAGAGATCGAGCACATCGCCAACATGCCGACCGAAGAGGTTTTCACGACGCCCGACTACCGCAAGACCGAGGGGACCGTGCGCTGTACCCGCCCGCTGTATCTGGACGGAGCGATCGTGGAGGGCCTCGAGCTCACCTTCAAGGAGGGCGAGATCGTCGAGGTCAAGGCGGACCGGAACGCCCAGGCGGTCGAGGCCGACATCGGCACCGACGCTGGGGCGCGCCGCCTCGGTGAGGTGGCCCTCGTCGACGGGACCTCGGAGGTCGGCAAGACCGGGGTCGTCTTCGGCAACACGCTGTTCGACGAGAACGCCACCTGCCACATCGCCTGGGGTGCCGGGTTCCCGAACGCCGTCGAGGGTCTTCCCGAGTCGCCCGAGGAACGTGACCGGGTGGGCTTCAACTCCTCGACGACGCACACCGACACGATGATCGGGGGCCCGGAGGTCTCCGTTCACGGAGTCGGACCCGACGGCACCGAGGTCCCGGTCATCATCGACAACGAATGGCAGCTCGACGGGTAAACCTTTCGCCCCTCCCGAGCCTCTATACGGTTGATGGACAAGAACAGAGATGCCGAGTTCGCCATGTTCTTCCGCACCGAGTATCCGGGCGTCGTTCGGACCGCCTATCTCGTCCTTCACGACCGGGAAGCGGCGAACGACGTTGCGCAGGACGCGTTCGCCAAGATCCTGTCCCACTGGGGCCGGGTGTCCCGCTACGACCGTCCCGACGCCTGGGTCCGCAAGGTAGCCGTCCGGATGGCGATCAAACTTGCCCGGAGACAGCGACTGCACGTGGCGGCGGGGACGCAACCCGAACCGACCACGGAACAGGCGCCCGTGGATCTCGATCTCATGCGTGCGATCCGGGCGCTGCCGGCGGCACAACGAGCCGCGGTCGTCCTCTTCTATTTCGAGGACCGGCCGGTAGCAGAGGTCGCCGAGATCATGGACTGCTCGGCATCAACGGCAAAGGTTCACCTGCACCGAGCGCGCAGACGGTTAAGCGAACAACTAGGAGAGGCGGTGGCGGATGTCTCTTGACGGACGCATAAGACAAGGGCTCGTGGGGGCCGCGGACTCGGTCCAACCGAACGTGGAAGGGGACCTCATGCAGGTCGTAGAGCGCAATCACAATCGCCGGCGGATCCAGTGGGCGGCCGCGGCCGTAGCCGTCGCCGCAATCGGCGCCTTCCTGTTCCTCGGAGGAACCGACCTCTTCGATTCGACGGGCGACACGGACCCGATCCCCCCGGCCTCGACCGGAGATGGCAGCCCGACCGTTGCTCCCACGACCGAAAGCTCGCCGTCGGCCGAGCCGGACGCGTCTGTGATCCTTGAGGTCTGGTTCACCAAGGGCGAAACGCTGTACTCGGTCGCGGACGCGTACGTCTCTCACGTTCTTCCCCCTGCAGTTGCCGGTGTCGCTCTCGAACACCTCCTGAATAGAGTTGACCCGGGGGCAGGGCTTGCGACCGAGATCCCAGGAGGGACCGAGCTGCTCGGGGTAGACATCACGAACGGGGTCGCGACCGTCGATCTCAGCAACGAGTTCGAGTCGGGCGGTGGCAGCCTCTCGATGAGGATGCGGGTCGCCCAGGTCGTCTACACGCTCACCCAGTTCGAGACCGTCAAGGGTGTGCTCTTCGAGATCGACGGCGAACTGGTCGACTCGATCGGCGGTGAGGGCATCGATGTCAGTACTCCGCAGACGCGCAAGGACTACGAGGATCTCCTCCCCGCCATCACCGTCACGACTCCCGGAATCGGATGGGACTTCACGTCCGCGGGCCCGGGCGTGGGGGCCGGCATCATCGAGGGCACCGCGAACGTGTTCGAGGCCAACGTCTCCTGGCGCATCCTGGATGAGAACGGGAAAGAGATCGCCAGTGGCTTTACCACGGCGAGCTGTGGCACCGGCTGCCGCGGGAACTTCAGGATCGAGGCGGAGTTCAGCGTGGACCACGACCAGGACGGGACGATCGAGGTCCTGGAGTACTCGGCCGAGAACGGCGAGCCGATTAACGTCGTGTCGATCCCGGTGACCCTCCTGTCCGAATAGAGAGACATACCCCGCTACTCGATCACGATCTCGCCACGCATGCCGAAGTTGTAGTGGCGCGGCAGGTGGCAACCGAAGATGAGCGTCCCCGGCTCGTCGAACTCGAACGTCGTTTCCGCGTCGTGGAATGCGGCGATCGACACCTCTCCCGGCTTCGCACCGTGATGGGCCTCGGTTCCCTCCTCGTGGATCTGCTGCATGACCTCGTCGCCGACGAGGAATTCGTGGTCGATCGGATCGCCGTTGTGGATCACGAAGCGCACCGTCTCCCCTGCCTCGACCTCGATCTGCTCCGGATGGAAGCTCGAATGCTCGATGTCGATCTCGATCGTCCGCACCTCTTCCGCCGGGTGCCACCACAGGGCGCCCACCGTCAGCAGCGCCGCGGCTACGCCTAGGCGAACCACGTCCGTCTCCTCAACCACACGAGTGCACCGGCGCCCGCGAGACCGGCGATGAGCCACGGATAGGCGGCCGAGCTCTCGGCATCAGGGAACTCGACCGGAGGAGTGACACCTGCGAGCCCGGCCGCAACCACGCTGGGCCGGCCGAAGCCCGAGGCATCGATAGCGAGATCGTGCTCGAGTGCCCCAGCCCGTGTGTTGATCCGGAGGTACGAGAACCACATATCGTCATCCGGCAACCACTCCATCCCCTTGTCGGACCCGAGGCCGCTCAAGAGCGCACGAGAAGCCTGCTCGCTGCGTTCCAGCACCATGCCCTCATCGGTACCGATCACCGGCTTCGGAAGCATCTCCGGAACGCCTTCGGTGAGGAGAAAGACGTCGGCTGCAACGAGCGATCTATCGCCCACGCCGAGGGTGAGGATCCGCAGTGGAACCCATGGAGCGGGCGTCGGGATCGTCAGGTGGATCGGGGTCCCATCGCCGACGCTCTGACCTCTGTCCTCGGCCTCCTCAGGATCGAAGCGAGCCGCCATGAAGATAGGGCTGCGAGCGGCGTAGAAGTCGAGGATCTCCGGCGCGTCGGGCGTGAGAGCGAATCCATGGTCCTTGGCCCACCTCCCGACTGCATCGCCGCCCCCTTCGAGGATCGTGATGTCGAGTGCGTCGATCTGTGTCTTCAGAAGCACCTTGGCACTCGCGCTCTCATCCGCCGCTGATAGATCCGCGTTCAAGAGGAGCCGCTCCGCGGGGGTGACTTCTTCGACGAGTCGTTGCAGCGTCCAGTCGCCGGAGCGCTCGACGCTCGTTGGAACGCCGGGAAGCGGGATGATCGAGCCGAACTCACCTCCTCCGCCGGTGAACTCGAACGACGTGATGTAGTGCTCAACCCCCTGCACGTAGCCGACGAACGTCGAGGTTCGCAGGAGACTCACCGTCCCGTTCGGGTTAACGAGCCCGCCGCACGCCCACGCCGGGGCCGTCATCCCCAACACAACGAGAAGTCCCACGATGATGGCCGCTATGCGTCGCATGCGTATCCCCTTCACTCGCCCGGATCGTTCGGTTAAGACGGGCGAAAGAGCCGCAGTGTTCCCAGCCGAACGACATCAGGGTGCAGGTCTCATGTCGCAGCCCCTCGATAGCTTCGAAGCAAATGAAAGTCCGAGAAGCGATCAAGTTGCTGGAGGAGGCTGGCTGGTTCCAGGTTCGCCAGAAGGGCGCCCATCGTCAATTTAGACACTCAACCGAACCGGGAACCGTGACCGTGGCCGGTAAACTGAGTGCAGACCTAAAGAAGGGCACGTGGGCGAGCATTCAGCGCCAGGCGGGCCTGAAGGGAAGGCGCTCGTGAGCGAGTATCTATTCATCATCGAGAACTCTGAGGGGTCGTATTCCGCGTACTCTCCCGATCTTCCAGGCTGCGTAGCCGCAGGAGCAACGGTCGAAGAGGTCCGCTCCCTGATGCGAGAGGCCATCCAGCTGCATATCGAGAGCCTGCGAGAGCACGGAGAGCCCGTCCCGCCGCCCTCGTCCTCGGCCGAATACGTAGCCGTCTAACGGATCAGGTGCTCAGGGCCTCCGCCAGGAATCTGATGGCCTGGGGGTAGCGGTAGGTCAGGCCCCCGTGGGTGCCCTCGAAGAGGACCAAGGTGTGATCGACGCCGCCCTTGTGGAGCTCGTTCGAGAACGCTTGCGCCCCGAGGTCGAGGAAATACTCGTCCGACCTTCCCGCGTCGAGATAGATCCCCTTCATCGACTTGAGGACGTCGATCTTGTCCGGAGCCATCCGTACGGGATCCCACCGCAACCAGCGTTCCCAGATCTCGGGGATCAGACGACCGGTCGCGATCTCGAACGGCAGGATGGCCTTGCCGGGCTCGTTCTCGTCGGGTGAGTAACAAGCCGCCATGGCATAGATGTTGAGCGGGGCTGCGAAGAGGTTCCAATCAAAGCGGTCGGCGGCGCGCGCCTGCTCCCAGAAGACATCGAAAGACCCTTCGAACTTATCCCTGAGGATGCGGGCCGTGAGGGGGAACTCGATCTGGTAACAGACCTCGAACAGCGCGTCACCCGCATGCGAGGCAAGCGCGCCGAAGACATCCGGTCGCATCATCGGAACCACCATCGCTCCGTACCCGCCCGACGACTTTCCGGTCAGACCCCGGCGATCGCGCGACGCTTCGGTCGGATAGCGCTCGTCGATGAAAGGGACGACCTCGTCGCAGAGATAGTCCATGTACCGGCCGGTAGCCACAGAGTTGATGAACTGGGAGCCGCCGTAGGAGGTCCACGCGTCGACGAACACCACGATGGCCCTCGGAACCCCGTCGTCGTCGAACAGGTCATCGACCCGTTCGATCATCGTGGGCTCGAAGGTCGAGCGGCCGAACCACATGTCCAACTGCCCGGTCATGCCCTGGATGACGTAGATCGACGGGTAGGTCTCGCCGTCCTTCAGGCCGGGCGGGAGATAGACGTACAGGGGCCGGCGCGCGGGGTCACCCAGCGGGTTGCCGGCGAGGAACTCCGACTCGACCGTGAGCTTCTCGAACGTGCCTTTGAGGTCCCGATCCCAGGGCGCGCCGGGGGGACCATCTACCTGCTTGAGGCTCACAGACTGGCGTGCGCCTTGGCCGCGAGCTCGGCGACCTCCGTGGGGTTCATGGCGACCCTGATCCCGGCGGCCTCGAGGGCCTCGGTTTTGGCCGAGGCGGTTCCCTTCGAGCCCGAGATGATGGCACCTGCGTGACCCATGCGCTTGCCCGGAGGGGCGGTGCGGCCGGCGATATAGGCG
>JAENWQ010000172.1 GCA_016649855.1 Actinomycetota bacterium
CTACAGCGGATGAACCTTGCGAACCAGTTCTACCTCCACCGCAAACTGATGCCCCAGACGTTCTTGCACAAGGCGGCGCTGTGGTGGGCGCTCACGGGTCTGTTCATCCTCAACCTCGGTAAGGCGGTTCAGACGCGCGACGGGGGCCTGGTGACCGGCCTCGTCGCGGGGGCGTTCGAGCAGGCGCGCGGCAGAGGACTGGTCGATCCCCAGCACGAGAAGAAGCAGTGACCGAACAAGCGCATCCTCCCGGCGCCAAGAAGCGCGACTACTGGTTCACGGTGCTTCTCACCGATCCGGTCTCCGTGCGTATCGTTCGTTTCCTCACGAAGCGGAGATGGCTAACCCCCGACCAGGTGACGGTCATCGCGCTCGTCTTCGGGCTCGCAGCGGGTGGGTTCTTCGCACTGGGCGAGAGGTGGGGGCTCATCGCCGGCGGGATCTCCTTCTATCTCGCATTCGTATTCGATTGTGCCGACGGGAAGCTGGCCCGCGCTACCGGTGTGACGAGCGCGAAGGGCGAAGCCCTCGACCACCTCGCCGACGGAGCCCGGCGCGCCGCGGCGGGACTCGGCCTGGCGGTCCACGTCTGGAGCGCGGAGGACTTCGCCGACCGCGACGTGTGGTGGGTGGTGGTCTACGCGTTCCTCGCCTATTACTTCCTCGAGATCGCCGGAGCAGACAAGGGCGAGGGCGGCGGCGGCGGACGGATAGCGCGCTCTCTCGCGAGGAGGCGCCTGCTGCCGAACCCCGGCATGCCCGACGTGCAGGCCATCGTCTACATCTTCGGCCCCATCAGCGGCTTCGTGATCCCCGCCTTCGGCGTGGGGATCGCCATGGTGACGACGGCTATCCTCCTGACCGTGTGGAGAAGACTGAAGTGAGCAAAGTTCTGATGCTCGGGCTCGATGGGGCGACGTTCTCGGTTCTCGATCCGCTGTTCGAGGCGGGGCACATGCCGAGGTTCAAAGCTCTGCTCGACCGAGGGGTCTCGGGGAAGCTGACCTCGACCGTGCCGCCATACACGCCGCCTGGATGGACATCGATCTTCACCGGGGTCAACCCCGGGAAGCACGGTATCTTCGGATTCACCCTGGGCCACGTGCAGAAGAGCCGCGGCCTGGTGCGCCTCGAGAAGGTGGCCGCGCCGGCGATCTGGAACGCGGCCAACGCTCAGGGAACGAAGATCGGACTGTTCAACATCCCGATGACCTACCCGGCCCCCGTGGTCGACGGGTTCTCGGTCTCGGGCATGTTGACGCCGGAGGGCGGTGGCGAAACGCCGGACAATTTCACGTACCCGGGCGAGCTCGCGGATCAGATCGTTGCGAAGACCGGGAGCTACGAGATCGACATCGATGTCGACTACGACCAGGACTGGAAGTCGACCGACATCATCGAGCGACTGTCGCGCAATCTCGCGAAGAAGCGCATCGTTCTTCAACACCTGCTCGAAACGAATGACGTCCCGCTGCTGTTCGCGGTACTCGAGGCGCCGGACCGGCTCATGCACGTGCATTACAAGTACATCGATCCGCGCGAGGAGCACTACAACCGTCCCGAGGCAAAGGCGATCCGCGAACGGGCGTGGACGTTCTTCGACGAGATGGACGAGATGATCGGCGACATGGTGGATTGGGCGGGGGAGGACGGCTGGATCCTGTCGATGTCCGATCACGGGTTCGGCCCTAAGGACAAGAGCGTCAACATCAACGTAGCGCTGCGTGACTGGGGCTACCTGTCGGTCAAAGGGGCCGGAGCGGTGACGAAGTTGAAGGGTGTAAGGAAGCTCGCGCGGCGCGCCAAGAAGATCCTGCCGAAGTCGGTGTGGCAGAAGGCGAAGGGTGCCGCGCAGCAGTCGATCGACTGGAGCAACACGAAGGCGTTCTCGGCCCCGATCCCGCAGCAGGGCATCTACATCAACCTCGAGGGCCGCGAGGAGCAGGGGATCGTGCCCCAGAGCGAATACGAAGCGGTGCGAGACGAGATCATCGCAAAGCTGACCTCCTTGATCGACCCGGACGACGGCCGGCCGGTGGTCGACCACGTGTACAAGCGCGAGGAAGTGACCCACGGATCTGAGGCAGGATCGGCGCCCGACCTCTATCCCGTCTGCAGGGAGTACTCGTACGAGCTCTCTGACGGCCTGTACTCACCATCGGTGCTCGACGACTACCGTTCGTTGCCCCGAGGCTTCCATCACATGGACGGGATCTTCGGGATCGCAGGCCCGGGCGTCGAGCCTCGCTCGGGCGAGCGCGCGAACCTCCTCGACATGATGCCGACCGCGCTCTACCTGACCGGCCTCAAGGTTCCGGAGGGCGACGGCGAAGTGCTCACCCGTTACCTGCCGCACGATCTCGTCGCGTCGAGGCCCCCTCAGATCGAGGCCATGGACCTCCCGAAAGCGGGCGAAGGGTCCGAGGCCGCGGCGTACACGGCCGAAGAGGAAGCCGCGATCGAGGAATCCTTGAAGAACCTGGGATACCTTTGAACGGCCTCCGAGCCATCTGTAACCCTTACCGCAGCCATACCTGTTGTGTCGTTCGACCTAGAAGGGGGGACCGATGAACAGAACGCCTGCTCAACTGTTCGCACTTGTTTTCGGGATCGTCTACCTGACCGTCGGGCTGGTCGGATTCGCGGTCACCGGATTCGATAGCTTCGCAGGGAAGACGTTCGACGAGGAGTTGATCATCTTCGCCCTCAACCCGCTCCACAACATCGTTCACATCGGTCTTGGAGCCGTATGGATCGGGGCGGCTGCCAAGCACGCCACGGCCAAGTCCGCCAACATGTTGCTTGGCGTCGTGCTCCTCCTCGTCTTCGCCCTTGGGATGGCCGGAGTGCTCGAGTTCCTGGCGATCAAGGACGCTGGGGCGGCGGATAACTACCTCCACCTCGCTACCGCGGCCCTGGCCCTGTACTTCGGCTCCGTCGGCGCCGCGGGACCCGCCAGAACCACCGCCTAGAAGGTTCAGACTTCCCGGGCGGCCTGGAGGTCGTCGACCGCGAAGACCATCTCGGTCTCTCCTCCGCCCTTACGAGTGACGTACGCCGCGGAGATGGTGACGCCGGCGTCGGTCAGCTTCCTGCAGTATTTGCCCATCTCACCCGGCTGATCGTCGAGCGTTGCGGTCATCACGGGACGCGTCGTCTCGACCTTGAAGTTGTTGGCCTGCAGGACCTCCGCGGCCTCGTCGCCGTCATCACAGACGAGATGAACGACACCCTGCCCGTTGTAGGTCGTCGCGGAGAGCGTGTGGATGTTGACCCCTGAGGCACCGAGCAGTTCACCGATGACCGCTAGGGTTCCGGGCTCGTCGTCGATGGCAAGGACGATCTCTTCGAGCATGGTTCAAGGTTACCGCTCCGGACGATGACTTGCTAATGAGCTCCCTCGGTCGAGAGCACCGCGCGGAACGTGCGCCACAGGATCCAGAGGTCGAGCGAGAGGGACCAGTTCTGGATGTAGAAGAGGTCGTAACGGACGTAGTCGGAGAAGCTGGTCTCGGCCCGGCCGGACACCTGCCACAGGCCGGTCATGCCCGGCTTGACCTTCATCCGGTTGCGGGTCCAGTCGTCGAACTGTTCGACCTCCGACGGAAGCGCAGGTCGCGGGCCCACGAGGCTCATCTCTCCCTTGAGCACGTTCCAGATCTGAGGAAGCTCGTCGAGCGAGAAACGCCTGAGGAAGCGCCCGGCCTTCGTGATCCGGGGGTCCTCCTTGAGCTTGAATAGCAGGCCCGGCCCCTCGTTGAGTGACTCCAGCTCTGCCTTCAAGTCCTCCGCATCCGCGACCATCGTTCGGAACTTCCAACACACGAACTGTTCGCCCTCTCGCCCGACGCGAACCTGTTTGAAGAAGACCGGGCCGGACGAGTCCCGCTTGATCCAGATCGCGAAGACGGCCAGGAAGGGTGACAGCAGCACTCCGAGGAGGACCGAGCCGGCGACGTCGATGGAGCGCTTCACCGTTCTCTGGAGGCCGTCCATCCCGGTACGCCGCACGTACAGAAGCGGAACCCCGGCGATCGACTGGACGATCATCCTGCTCGCCATGAGATCAACCGTGCCGGACGTGATCTGGATGTCGACGTCGTGATCCTGCAACTCCCAGAACAACCGGTTGAGGTATCCGGGATCGAGAGCGGATGCCGCGATGAGAACGTTGTTCACCTCGTGCTCGGCGACGAGATCCTTCAACTGGGCGAGAGTGCCGAGCACCTTGTAACCGTTCTCGAGGTCCTCACCCAGCTCGTTCTCGTCGTCGACGAACCCGAGGATCTGGTACCCGAGCCAACCCTCACGGTCGAGGGTCTTCGCGATCGTGCGAGCTTCATGGTTGGTGCCGACGATGATCGTCCTGGTTGCATCGGACCCGCGGCGCCTCATGAAATGGAGGAGTTTCCTGATGACGAGACGCTCGCCGCCGACCACCACGAAACCGACCGCCATCCCGAGAATCGCCCACCCTCGAGCCAGGTTGCGGTTGAACACGGAGTCGGCAACGAAGATCAGCACCGAACCGGCAACGACACCGTGGAACACCTGCTTGAACTCGTTGACCGGAGACAGGACCTGGCGCGGTTCGTAGAGTCCGTAGAGCCAGAACAGGAGGAGCCACACCGGGGTGGCGATCAGCGTGACGACCGTGTAGTCGACGAGCGCTCCATCGACCTTCCCCGGGGCACCGCTGAATATCTCGAAGCGCAGGGCGGTGGCGAGGAACAGGGCGGCCGACACCGCCATCCCGTCGGCGAGGACCCGCAGGAAGATGCGGAACGCGCTCTGCCGGTGTCTCGTCTTTCGGGCGGTCACCGCCGGCAGGGCCTCTGTCGCCACTACAGGTACCCGAGGCCCCTGAGCGATTCTTCGATCATGGCCTCCTCCTCGTCGGAGTACGGAGAGGTCTCGTCGCGCCTTTCGGATGATGGGGGAGCGATCGACTCCACCGGCTTGGCCTTCAGGTGAGCCTGATCGAAAGCGTCGGTCAACACCGTACCGTCGAGGCCGCCCGGCACCTTGAGCCCGGCCAGGTAGAGAAGGGTGGGGGTGACGTCCTGGACGCTCCCGTCGACGCGCTCCCCGGCATCGACCCCGGGGCCGGAGACGATCACGACCCCGTCGGGATGATGCACCCCCCGGGGCATGTGACTGACGTTCGAGAACGCGTCGGTATGGAAGATCTCGTCGGAGTTCTCGTAGTGGTGGTCCCGCATCACGGGAAGAAGGTCCGGGGCACCGTCGAGCGCGTCCCCGTGGAAGGCTTCTTCGGAGCGCCACACCTTGTCCACGAACGGTTCTCCGTCGGGGGCGACGGCTTCCTTCAGCCGCCGCGCGATGTCATTCTTGATCGCGTCCAGCTCAGACGCATCGACGATCCCGAACCGTTCGCGGCCTTTCAGGTTGACGTAGATCCCCTGTTGAGGGATCGGGGAGGCGAAGGCTCTTGTCTTTGACCAGTTGATCGCCGCGAACGACTTGGCCTTCGCTCCGCGAGCGAATTTGCGCGGTAGCACTCGCTTCGCAACCGGGATGAGCTTCCTAACGACACCCGACTGCATCGCCCGGGTTCCCGGCTTCAGAGAGAAGTAACCC
>JAENWQ010000199.1 GCA_016649855.1 Actinomycetota bacterium
GAGCTAGATTTCCGGGACGATCTTCAGGAACTCCTCGACCCCTTCGAACTCGGAGCGGATCTCTCGTCCGAGCAGATCCATGACGACGTCCTCGACCGACGCGCCCTCGTGACAGATCTTTACGACGTTCTCCGTGATGGGCATGTAGCAGCCCTTTTCGCGACCGAGCTCGAGGATCGGCTTACAAGTCTTCACGCCCTCGGCCACCATGTTCATGGCACCGATGATCTCGTCGATCTTCCGACCCTTGCCCAGCTCGATGCCTACGTGATGGTTGCGAGACTGGGGGCTCGCGCAGGTAGCGATGAGATCCCCGACCCCGGCCAATCCCAGGAACGTCAACGGCTGGGCTCCGAACAACACCGAGAACCGAGCCATCTCGGCCAAGCCTCGAGTCATCACGGTCGCCTTTGTGTTGTCTCCGTACCCGAGACCGTCCGCCATGCCGGCCGCGATCGCGATGATGTTCTTGAACGCGCCTCCGATCTCGCATCCCACGACATCGTTGTTCGTGTAGCAACGGAACGTCGGCGCGTGGAAGATGTCCTGCAGGAATTCTGCCGTCTCGGTGTCCTTACAGGCCACGGTCGTAGCGGCAGGGAAGCCGCGCACGATCTCCTTGGCGAGGTTGGGACCCGTGAGGATCGCTACCTGTGCGTCGGTGATCCCGCCGACCTCCTCTTTGATCACCTCGGACATCCGTTTGCGCGTGTCGACCTCGAGTCCCTTGGTCAGACTCACGTAACGCGGGCCGTTACCGACGATGGCGGCGACATCTCTGAGGACACTGCGGAACCCGTGACTTGGAACCCCCAACACGACGACCTCGGCACCGGTGAGCGCTTCGTCGAGCTCGCTGGTGGCCAGGAGGGAGTCCGGTAGTTCCAGGTCTGGGAGGTATTGAGGGTTCTCGTGATAGAGGTTGATCGTTTCGGCGAGCTCCGACCGCCTCGCCCACAGGACGGTCTCGTACTCGTTCTTGCGGGCGACCAACGCCGCGGTAGCGGTCCCCCACGATCCCGCACCGATGAAAGCGATCTTGGTCACGTCGGCGCCTTTCTCTTCGGCCGCCGGCGATCCGGAACCGCCGGTCTCAGGCCGGCGAGAAGTATCCCGATCTGTTCCATCAATTGTTCGCCGACGCGTTTCCAATCGTCCCTGCTATCCGGATCACCGTGGGTCTCCATGGGCGTGCCGATCCTCACAAGGATGTCCTGCCGAGGCGGCCACATGTGTTTCCTGTAGTCCTTCGGCCAGACGTTCGCGGTACCCCACACCGCGCAGGGCGTGATCGGCACTCTTGCCTGAAGGGCCATCCTCGAGATGCCCGTCTTCGCTTCCATCGGATTCAGGTCGGGATCCGTTGTGATCGTGCCTTCGGGGAAGACCACGATCATCTCTCCTCGTTTCAAAGCATCGACCGCGTGATCGAGGGCCATCGGTGCCTCTCGGGTTCCCCTCTTGACCTCGATCTGCCCCGCTCCCCTGAGGATCCATCCGATCCGCTTGTCTTGGAAGAGTTCCGATTTCCCAAGGAAGCGCGGACGCCGGCCGGCCTTGACGACCGCGTAGGCGGCCGCGAATGGATCGAGGAACGCGATGTGGTTGAAGGCAAGGAGCGCGGGACCCTCCTTCGGGATGTTCTCGAGGCCCTCGAAGTGGCACCGGAACCAGAACTTGAGCCACGGCAAGATGATGCCTTTGGCGAGCCCATACGTCGGTTCCATTCCGTTTCTCGCCCCCCCGGTCGAATGGATCTGCTGGAGTCGGATTGTTCCACAGTCGAGGCATCGGAGCAGCGGCGCCCGTTTCCTACTCGCCTATGATGTCGCCCGTGAAGGGGAACCAGCTGGTGGTCGTGCAGATATCGGACACGCACTGCGGACATCCTTACTTCGATGGGGAGCTTTTCGACCATGCGCTCGATGAGATCCTCGACCTGCAACCGGACGTCGTCGTCGTCGCCGGCGACCTGACCGCCGAAGGGTATGCCCCTCAGTTCCGACAAGCGAAGAAGTATCTAGATCGTCTTTCGGATCTGGAGATGGTCATCATCCCCGGGAACCACGACCTCATGAACGTCGGGTTCCTCCACTTCAGGGACGCTTTCGGGAAGTCCGAGCGAACGGTGCGGATCCCCTTCCGAGGCGAAGGCGAGGAATCCCTTCACGCAACGATCGTGGCGGTGAACTCCTCGAAGCCCGACTTCGCCGAGGGGGAGGTTGGGCACTATCGCTACGACTGGATCCGCAAAGCGTTCTACGAGTATCCCGATGACTACCGCATCTTCGTCCTTCACCATCATCTCGTTCCGCTCCCGGGAACGGGCCGCGAACGGAACATCGTCTGGGACGCCGGTGACGTGCTCGCCCTGATGACCGAACTCGAGGTCAACCTGGTGTTGTCAGGTCACAAACACGTTCCGAACGTCTGGCAGTTCGGCGAGATGCTTCTCGTCAACTCCGGTACTGCGACCAGCTACCGTGTCCGGGGCTACACCCGGCCTTCTTACAACGTGATCGAAGTCGACGACGAACGCGTCCGGATCATCCAGCGTTACCCGGGGATCGGCGAGATCATCGCTGCGAACTACAAGCGCAACGAGCGTCGCCTGTCCTTGAACCCACAGCTCGCCGGGATGTTCAACCGAGGAGCCTGGAACGCATGAACACCTTGGAGGCAGAATGATCGTCCGCATCTTCGATACGGCCATGGATCCAGACGACATCGAACGAGCCAAGGAGCTGTTCCGAAGCCAGGTGCAGCCCGCGTTCGAGGCGTTCGAAGGATGTCACGGCATCGACATGTACATCGGGGTCGGAGAACACAGGGGTGAGCTAGTCGAAGCGGCGGCGATCTCGAGATGGGACTCGATCGACGCGATGGAGTCGAGCACCGGGTCCCCCGCCTACGAGGTCGCGATGGTCGAGCTCAGCAAGCTGTTCGCTCAGGTTCCGATAGTGCGCCTCTTCGAAACGCTGGACTGAGGGCCGCGACGGAGGGGTAACCTCCAGAGGTGGCGACCCCTTCTTCGTACGATCCCCTCGCGTTCATCTACAACACCCATTGGGCGCAGCCAGAACGCTTGATGCTGCCGGTCGACAGGTTCGTCCTTCCGGAGCTCAGCCCAGGTGCCCCGATACTCGATCTCTGTTGCGGCACGGGGCAGACCGCCGCGATGTTCACCGCTCACGGGTACGAGGTCATCGGGATAGACGGTTCCGAATCGATGCTCGCCTATGCCAAGGAGAACGCTCCCGACGCCCAGTTCGTGTTGGGCGACGCCAGGTCTTTCTCGATGCCCGGGCGCTTCCAAGCCGTCGTCTCGCAGTACGACAGCCTCAATCACGTCCTCAGCGTCGAGGAACTGACGGCAGTGTTCCGCAATGTCTTCGAAGCGCTCAGAGGCGGCGGAGTGTTCTTGTTCGACCTGAACACCGAAGAGGGATACCTGCAGCGCTGGCGCACCACGTCGATCGGTCACGTCGAGGACGACCACGCGTACATCACTCACCCCACCTACGACCGCGAAACGCGTACGGGTGAGTACAACGTCGCCATGTTCTTCCTCAGAGATGGAGTCTGGGAACGGACCGACGCCTCCCTCTCGGCGCGGTGTCACACGCCCGAGGAGGTTCTCGGTGCTCTCGAGGAGACCGGGTTCGAGGACCGCCGGGTCTACGAGGCGGAGTCCGACCTGAACATGGAAGCACCTGGTCGCAACTTCTACTTCGCCCGCAAGACCTGAGCCTTCTGCTCCGCTTTCTCCGCGGCTTTGGCGGCCTCGTCTTCGTAGGCCGCGTCGAGCGCCTGCTGCGTGGGATACGCGGCTGCTGCGTGCGGATCCCACGGCTTGACCCGAACCCGCTGCTTCGTCGCGAGTCGTTCGAGGATCTTGAGGGCGTTCGGCTCCTCGTCCGCGTCGCGTAGCTCGACGATCCCCGCGGCGGCGCCTCGCTCGAGGAAATCCTTGCCCCTGTCGGTTCGGACCATGACCATCGTCCACCCCTCCATGCCGAGCCCACCGCACGACAGGTCCGCGTGCTCGGCGGAGAAGTCGGGGCAATGGTGACACCATTCGTTGGCCATAGGCCGGGCGTCCTTAAGGGGGAGCTCGATGTCACGGCCGTCTTTCATCGTGATGATGACCTTGCCCTTGATGTTGACCTTGACGATGTCGTCGAGGTTGAGGCCCATCTCGTGCTGGAGTTTGCCGGCCACGAATGCTTCGTAGTCGAACGTCTCCGTGCACATCAGCCCGATGATGAGCTTGACCGGCCGGGTCCAGCGTTTGATCCCTTCCGCCGCGAGGTTCCTCACTGCGGTCGATTCGCACGAGACGCCGACGATCGCGACGTTCTTCAGCTTCTTCTCGGCCGCCTTCTTCAACCCCAGAGGGGTTGCGCAATACGTGTAGCGGGAGCCGGCCGCCGCCAGCAGTTCCTCTTTGTTCGTGACCACGCGCGGTTCATCGAGCCACGGGACGGACTCGGATGGACCGGCCACGACCGCCCCGTCGAGCTCGCCTTCTTCGAGGGCCCACCCCAGAAGGGCGGAGACGGCACCCCCGTCCTGACCCTTATCGAGAATGCCCTTCTCGGTAGCGCACACGAGCGTCTTGTAGAGGTACTTCCCGTAGATCTCGTCTTCGTGACGGCGGCGGCCGTAGATCAGCTCTTCGATCACGTTCACTTTGGGGTCCAGCCGCAGACACGCCATGGCACACA